>NZ_DAIUCE010000036.1:0-3145 GCF_036846325.1 Ligilactobacillus sp.
CCCAGCTATGTTGAACCACTTTCATTCTAAGCTTAATCGCCATAATTTTCAAATTAAATTTGGTCACTGTCGCCTGATGATGCGTCATTTAATTAAGCGTTACGTCCCCCAAAAATACCTGGAACGGCGAAATGTTGAAAATACCAAGCTGTCTGATGCCTCATTGTTGGCTTTAATGTGCTTAAAGGTTCAATATCGGGTTGCTACCTGGAAATTATGGGAATATTACAAACTAGCAACTAACGTAGGATAGATATTATTTTTACAATCTATATCCTTCAACGGGAGTGTTCATGACAAATATCCCGGAGATGACCAAAAAGACCAGCAGACTGAGTGAAAAAACCTTTTTCATAAAACACCACCTCCAAAATATAATGAAATAATTAAATTCTGACAAGAACGATTATATCATGATGTAAGCGCTTTTTAAACAGCAAGTCACATCTTCTTCAAAAATTACATTTCCGCCACATTAATGCATTCATCTGCATCTTTCATGACCTCATCATCATGTGTTGCAATGATGACAATCCTGCCCTCTTCCGCCATTTCACGCAGACTGTCAACGACCAGACGCCGATTGACGGAATCAAGCGCTCCTGTCGGCTCGTCCGCCAGCACTATTCTCGGATTCCGGAGGGCAAGCCTCGCAAGCGCAACTCGCTGGGCCTCACCGCCCGAAAGCGTGTACACCCTGCGATTCAGATAATCTTCGCCCAGGCCGTAGCGGACAAGTTTTTCCGTCAGCACACTCCTTTCATGCCTTCTGACGATATTCAGGTTCTGCATGACCGTTTCCTCATCAACAAGAGCGTAGTTCTGAAAAAGATAGCCGACAACCTCACGATAGTACTTCAGAATGCCGATGTCTTCGATGTTTTCTCCATTAAGCAAAATCTCACCGGATGTCAGGTCGTCCAGGCGTCCGATGCCGTTCAGTAAAGTGGTCTTTCCGCTGCCGGACGGTCCGGTCAGCGCATATACCCTGCCTGATTCGAAACGGCAGCACGCATCCTCGAAGACGACATGTCCGTCAAACATCCTGCATCCATGCCTTACTTCCAGTGTATCATTCATGATCATTCCCCCTTGAGCGTCACGGCAATTCTCCTGCTGACCAACATAGTCTGGACAGACAGGATGACAATTCCGCAGAAACTGGATGCAACGGACAGTGCCGCAGCAGCCACTGCATCTTTCGTAATCAGAAAAGATATTCCCGCTTCGAGCACACTGAGGAAGACAAGCAATGCCGCAAACCTGCCGAAAATCTGCACAGAACCTGCCCCAAGCAGCCGCTTGACCGCAATCTTCTTCCTGTTGTTGCTGAAGTAGATGCCCGTGAACGAAAACGTCTCAATGCCGGCAACCAGCAGTGCAATCACCAGAACTGCCGTCAGCACCCTGACTCTGGTCCTTGTTGCAGCAAGCTTCCTGCACGCAAGGCTTCTGGTGTTGACGATGCTGCCGATCCAGCCCGTAAGACCAGCTTTCTCCATTCCAGTCTGAATCGCCGACACATCCGGACAGAGAAATGACTGATTTGAAATGAATGTCAGCCAGTTGCTGTTGGCATTGACGTTTTCCGGGCTGATTCCGCCAAGTGACTTTTCCGACAGAACGACAACCACGGGATTTTCAGCATTTCCCGAGTAACATCCAAGATCAAGCGCATCTGCGCTGTATGTAAACAGCTTCTGGTCATCTGCCGTCTCCAGCGTCCTGACAGAAAGCTTTCCGTTCATCCTTTTCCCGGCATCGTTCAGCCACAGCTGACTGCGGTAATTTCTCACAAGCTGTCTGCGTTTTTCGAACTGACCTGACGGAACAAGAACATACGTCGTATCGGAATCCGCAGGCAGGAGAATTCTTCTTCCGTCAGCTCCCATAACCCTGTTCCGTTGAAGATACCCGGCGGTCACGGTCATGACGTTGCCACTGAACAGATCGCCTGTGGAATCCTCCGGTCGGCCGAATCCTTGATAGTTGACAAGCATCCCGCCGTGCTTTTCAAGATAGCAGAAGAACTTTCCCGCCTTCTGTTCCAGAATGTGCGTTTCCTTCCCGGAACCGGCATACGGTGCCAGATTGACGGTGTAATAAGTTCTTCCCTTCATCCACGTCGACAGCTGTGCCTCCATCTGACACCCGTTCCTGACGGCACCGATCAGGGACACGCATGTCGTGCAGACAAAGATCTCTGTCACGGCCTTGAAGGTCATATTGACGTAAAACGAGAATCTGCTGTGACTGTTTCCCTTGACGGCAGCACTGATTGTCCTTCGCGAATGCATCGCACAGCGGGCGACTGCCGCGGCAAGCATGACGGCCGTCACGGCCAGATACAGCAATGCCGCAAAATACAGAACCGTTCCGTAAGCGTGCGTGAATGACTCCATTTCCATGTAAAAAAGAACTGCTGTCATCCCCGGCAGATAAACAAGAAGCAGGTCCTTCTGATTTCCGAGAAAGTCGCGCAGTGCCTCCTTGACGTTTGACATTCCAAGCAGCGCGCAGATATTCATTTTCCTTAGTTCTCTGAGATTGGTCAGCAGAAGTGAAATGAAAAGAACCATGAGCATCAGCAGAAAAAGCGCCTGTGCCTGATTTTCCCCAAGAAAGTTGACAACAGTCCAGAGCCTGTTCTCATTAAGCCTGCTGTACCTGATGCCGTTTCTTGAAAACATTTTCTCAATGGACGCCGCATCGGCTCCCCCTGTGAAATACAGAGGATATCTGATGTCGCTTGTAAGAAATTCCCGGTGTGATGCCATCACGCCCTTCGGCAGTCCTGCCTTCCTGCCATAGACGTGAATTCTTATGACCGGACCGTCACCCCCGCTTACCGCCGGAACGTTGAAGACCTTGATTGCCGAAGCATCATGCTCTTCCGCATATTCTTCAACCACCTTATTGAATCTGGATGAATCTGCTCCGCCACGCATTCCCTCGATGTCATACGACATCCCGTTCGGTTCAATGTACGCCGGACCGAGTGAATGGACGAACAGAAGCACCAGAATCACGCAGACCGTGCCGGCAAGAAAGATCATCGCCTTCTTTATTCTTCTCAATATAACCCCCCTTGGATTTGAACTTACTTAATTTTCTTACTGGATCATTAAAAAGTCAAGGAATTATT
>NZ_DAIUCE010000036.1:3155-17162 GCF_036846325.1 Ligilactobacillus sp.
ATAAAAGGTTTATAATATCAGCAAAAAGAGGAGATAATTATGAAAAAGGTGAAAAAATATTCTTTGTAGTTGTTTTCTGTGCAGGTATGCATACTCCCGCCATTGCACATGCCGAATTGATTGGTCGTTACTCCTGGGGATTCTTCTACTCGGTCATGACAAAAAACCGCGTAACGGCTGAAGTTGACACAACAACCAAAAGAAAAGTCAGAGCTGTTGCACAAAACAGCAGAACAACAAAGTACGGCCCCCTGGTTTCAGGCAACAGAAATTCCATTGCCACAGTCAGCCGGACGTCACACGAAAACAAGACTTTCTATAGATTCAATTAAAATGATGTTCTCATGAATAAACAGACCGCAGCCATTTGGACTGCGGTCTGTTTGACTGCTTATTCACTTGAATTAACGACGGCAGGTGTTCTTCTGCATGAACTTTCGACAAGCCTCATCCCTCAAATCCCAGTTTCACCGCCTGTTCCATGATCTTGCGCAGACGGTGGTTGACGCCTGACTTGGAGATGGGACCGCCGGGAACGAGTTCGCCGAGTTCCTTCAAACTGACCTCTGGATGTGACATGCGGGCGATGGCAATTTCCTGCAGCTTGACCGGCAGGCTGTCCAGGCCGATCTTTCCGTCAATGTATCTGATGCTTTCAATCTGACGGCTTGCGGCATCGGCAACCTTGTTGAAGTTGGCGTTCTCGCAGTTGACGATTCGATTCACTGAATTTCTCATGTCACGCATGATGCGGATGTCCTCGAACTTGAGCATTGAGCTTGTTGCGCCGATCAGGGACAGGAAGTCGGCAATCTTCTCTGCTTCCTTGAGATAGGTGATGTAGCCGCTGCGCCGTCTGGCTGTGCGCGCATTCAGATTGTAGCGGTTCATCATCTCGCAGATTGTGTTGTTGTGATCTTCGTAAAGTGAATATATTTCCAGATGATAGCTGCTCGTTTCAGGATTGTTGACCGAACCCGTGGCAAGAAAAGCCCCGCGCAGATATGAGCGGACCTTGGCATCATCATCCAAAAATTCCAGGGGAACCGTTTCCTTAAGCTGGAAACCGTCCAGAATGTCCAGGTCCTTCAGCACATAATCACTGCCGCTGTTCAGACGGACGATGTAGAGATTGTTCTTCTTGAGCTTCATCTTCCGGCGGACCAGAAGCTCGCTTTCGACATCATAGAACTGCTTCAGCAAGCTGTAGATTCTGCGGGCCGTGGCGGGGTTTTCCGTCTGGACGTTCAGGATAAAGCGATGATTGGAAAGTCCGAGCGAACCGTTCATGCGAATCAACGCCATCAGTTCTGCCTTTGCGTTGCCGAAATGAACCTCCAATGTCGTAAGTTCCTTTTTAACCTCGCTTGCATATGACAAGGAAAGTTCCTCCTTTCAGTTGAACTCGTCCGCACGCCAGGACCTGGGACGCCCGGCAAGACACATCAGCTCGTCCACAACCTGGTCTCCGTTATGAAACACTCCCTGATCCCTTAGTTTTAGAAAGTTGTCGGATATGACACGACATCCCTGATCCCTCAGACCCTTGAAGTCATATTTCACCTGATACAGGTATTCGTCATACTTTTGACGATCCAGATAGTCTTTTGGAACAGGTTCTGTATTTACGAGAACCGTATCGATAAAATTCTGCTTCAAATGCCTGTTCAAAACCCGAACATGATCGGCATCGGTAAAATGCTCAGTTTCACCCTTCTGAGTCATGATGTTGCAGATGTAGACGACCTCCGCTTCGCTTCGACAAACGGCCTCACCGACGTTTTCAATCATAAGGTTCGGCAGAATGCTCGTAAAAAGGCTCCCTGGTCCGAGTACGATCTGATCGGCATCAAGAATCGCATCGACAACTTCCTGCTTGGCCTCCGGCTTGCTGCCGTCAGCAGACGTCACCCAGACGTTGTCGATTGTCTTGCCGGCAGCAGAAATTTCCGCTTCGCCTGAGATGACCGTTCCGTCGGTAAATGCAGCGTTCAAGGTCAGCGGCTTGTCTGAGGCCGGATAGACATGTCCGTCGACCTGCATGATTCTGCTTAAATCCTGTACGGCTTCAAAAATACCGCGGTTATCCATTTCAGTCAGGGCTGCAATGATCAGGTTGCCGATTGCATGCCCTGAAAAGAACTGATCGTTTGATGAAAAACGATACTGAAAAATATCCTTGTAAAGTTTCGGCATGTCGGACAGGGCAGCCAGAACATTTCTTATGTCTCCGGGCGGAACAACGTTGATGTAATCCCTGATGATTCCGGATGAGCCACCGTCATCAGCCACGGTGACTACAGCAGTAATGTCTGCATTTTTCTTGCGCAGGCCGTTCAGAACAACAGGCAGCCCCGTACCACCGCCGATTACGACAATCTTTGGACGATGTTTTTTTCTTAAACTGGTCATGAGCGATTAACCGTCTCCTTCCTCTTCTTCATGTCACGATGCTTGATGTTGACGGTATAGCCGTCACTTTGCAGATCTTCACCGATTCTTTGCGCAATCGCCACGGAACGGTGCTGTCCGCCAGTACATCCGATTGCAATCGTCAGACTCGTTTTTCCTTCAGCAACGTAACCCGGAATCACGTAACGCAGCATTGAGATGTACTGCCTGTAAAATTCAGCAGTCTTCTCGGAATTCATGACATACTCGTAGACGTCAGCATCAAGGCCTGTTTTTTCCTTTAATTCCTTGACATAGTAGGGATTTGGCAAAAACCTGACATCCATGACGACATCGGCATCAATCGGAATGCCGTATTTGAATCCAAACGACATCACGTTGATGTGAAATGCTGTGTTTTCACTGGTTTCAAAATTATGGAAGATTTCTTCGCGCAGCTGACGCGGAGAAAGTCTCGTCGTATCAATCAAAAGCGTGGCCTTTGACTTGATTTCGCTCAAGATTTCACGTTCGCGCACGATGCCGTCAAGTACGCGTCCGTCCATCGCAAGCGGATGCGATCTTCTCGTTTCCTTATAGCGCGCAACCAGTTCCTCATCAGAAGCGTCCAAAAAGACGATTTTGGCACTGATGCCGTTTTCGTCTTCCAGACTGCGGATCATTTCAACGACTTCTTCATAAAACGCACGCGAACGCAGATCGATCACAAGCGCCACCTTCTTGATCTTGCCGGATTCCTTGATCAGTTCCCAGAACTTGCCCATCAAGGCAGGCGGCATGTTATCGACGCAGAAATATCCCAGATCTTCAAAGCTTTGCATCGCAACGGTCTTGCCGGCGCCACTCATTCCGGTGACGATCACTAATTGCATTGAGTCATGCATCAGACTTCATCCTCTCAAATAGTACTGCTAACATTATAACATAACTTATGCCGTCTTCCTTTTTTATGCAGCAAAAAAGCCACGCGAACCGTTCATACGGATCCGCTTGACTTTAATCCATGTCTTCGCCAAAAATTCTGATTTTCATTTTCAGGCCGGTCGGGGTCGCCGCCAGACCTCCAAGCCCCGTTTCGCGCAGCTGAACCGGCATTTTTTCGCCGATTTTCTTCATTGCACTGATTACTTCGTCGGCAGGAATCTTGTTCGTCAGTCCTGCAAGCGCCATATCGGCACATGCAAGCGCATTGACGGAACCGACGACATTACGCTTGACACACGGAATCTCGACCAGACCTGCAACCGGATCACAGACAAGTCCCAGCAGGTTACTCAGTGCCATTGCAAAAGCCTCAGCCGCCTGACCGGGCGTTCCTCCGCAGACTTCAACTGCTGCCGCGGCAGCCATGGCAGAAGCACTCCCGACCTCTGCCTGACATCCGCCGACCGCTCCCGCAATCATCGCATTGTTTGCAGTCACGAGTCCAAAGGCACTTGCGGTGAACAGGAACTGAATCTTCTGGTCTTCCGTCAGATGCAGTCTTTGATCAATCGAAAAGAGCACGCCGGGAATGGTTCCTGACGAACCGGCAGTCGGAGTGGCGCAGATCAGTCCCATTGCGGCATTGACTTCATTGGTGGCAAGCGAATTTTGAATTGCGGATAATATCAACTCTCCAGACAATCCCCTGCCGCTTTCCCGATATTTGCGCATTTTTGCTGCCTCTCCGCCGGTCAGTCCGGTTGGAGAATGGACCCCGTTTCCGTCTGCTCCTCTGTGCGCTGCATTTTCCATCACGTGAAGCTGGTTTTTCATCTTTTCCCAGACTTCCTGTCGCGTTGCCCGCTCATATTTCATCTCTGAACGAATCATCAGTTCCCAGACTGGCAGGTTCAATTCATCGCATGCCTTGATCAGGGAAGAAACATTCCTGTACATCAAAAATCCCCCTTAAAGACAAATCAATTCCCTGCTCATCGAAGCAATGTGCTCCAGGATTTGCTCATCCGGCTTCTTGTCAAGATCGAATTCGAGCAGACAGTCGCCCGAGCTGATGCTTCGCCCGGCTTTTTTGACAATGAAATCATCACCGCAGGCCAGACTTTCAAGAATACTGTTCTGCTTGCCGTCCTTTGCCAGGCAAATGATGATCGGCAGCGGACCTGCCGGGAAAAGTTCATGCCCGTCGATTTGAATCTTTCGAATCTCAATCGTCCCGCCGCCGATCGAGCATCCGGCAACTCTGACTTCCTTATCTTTGTTTGCCAGAGTTACGATTGCCGTGTTGGGATGATTAATCGGGCTTTTTCCCTCGTGTTCGATGAATTTGACCTTGATGCCCTTCATTTCAGCGATCCTGACTGCATCGGGCACTCGCAGATCGTCCGTCTGCATCCCCAGAACGCCTGCGATAATCGCAAAATCCGTTCCGTGCCCGCGATGCGTCCTTGCAAATGATTCATAATAATCAATCGTAACCTGCGTGATTTTTTGAGAAAAAAGCTTATGGGCCGCTTGTCCAATCGCAACTGCCCCCGCAGTATGCGAGCTGGATGGCCCGACCATCACTGGTCCGATAATGTCGAAAACGCTCCTGTAATTTCCACTCATGGTCATTTTCCTCAATCTGAATAATTTAACATCATTAAATTTAACACTTATCTTCTGACAAAAAAAGAATATGTGAGAAATTTAATATTTTTCATATAGATTTTAAGTTGTAAAGCCATGCTTGACCTAAGAGAACGAAATGAACCTGATTTTATTAAGCATTGCGCTGTATTTTACCCCAAAACCAAAAGCAGCGAAACCACCATTTGGCGCATTCCGCTGCTTTTCATTAAATGCAGAGCACAGACTCAGCCTTTGATTAATCGATAACCTTGCGAACGAACGGATCTGACGAAATTCCCTCTTCAAGGATCTTCCTGCACCATTCCTGGGCAGAAAAGAGCGAGTGATCGCGATAGTTGCCGCAACTCTTGATATCTGTACCCTGAACGTCTTCCCACGTTGCATTAACGATGTCTTGAAGCGATGCCTTCAAGGCCCTGGCCACTTCGACCGTATCGTGTTCTCCCCACATGATCAGGTGGAATCCGGTACGGCAGCCGAACGGAGAACAGTCAATCACGCCGTCCATGTGATCGCGCAAATATCCTGCCAGCATGTGTTCAATCGTATGAAGCCCTGCGGTCGGAATCGCATTTTCATTTGGTTGAACCAGGCGCAGATCGAAGTTGGAAATCTTGTCGCCTTTCGGGCCTTCTTCAACCGTAATCAAACGAACGTAAGGTGCCTTGACTGCAGTGTGATCCAATGTAAAACTTTCAACTTTTGCCAAAATAATCCCTCCAAAACTTTATTATACTAATGACTATAGCAGTTTATTCGAAAAATTCAAGAGCACGAAACGTGAAATTCTTCTTGAACATCAATCATAATGGCCTCTTTCAATGACTTCCTTCAAATACTTTCCGGTATAGCTCCGCTCGTTTCGACAAAGCTCTTCCGGCGTTCCGCATCCGATGATCGTCCCGCCGCCTTCGCCGCCTTCCGGTCCAAGATCAATCAGATGATCCGCCGATTTGATGACGTCAAGGTTGTGTTCGATCACGAGCACGGTATTTCCCTTGTCAACCAGACGCTGCAGGACCTCAAGCAGACGCTTGATGTCATCGGTATGCAGTCCCGTCGTCGGTTCATCCAGAATATAAAACGTTTTGCCGTTTGACTTTCGGTGCAATTCGCTTGCCAGCTTCATTCTCTGGGCCTCGCCGCCGGAAAGTGTCGTTGCCGGCTGTCCCAGAGTCACGTAACCCAGCCCTACGTCCGCAATCGTCTGCAGCTTGCGCTTGATTTTTGGAATTGCAGCAAAAAACTCCAGTGCCTCTTCCACGGTCATGTTCAACGGAACATAAACATCCGGCAAAAAATTCATCTCAATCTTGATGATGCCGTCACCCTTGCAGGATTCGCAGCGACCGCCCTTGACGTTGAAACTGAATCGACCCTTGCCGTATCCTCTGACTTTTGCCTGATTCGTCTTCGCAAAGAGATCGCGAATATCATCAAACACGCCGGTATATGTCGCAGGATTGCTGCGCGGTGTACGACCTATCGGACTCTGGTCGATGCAGATTACCTTCTCAAGATATTCGGTCCCGATGAGTTTCCTGAATCTGCCGGGCTTTTCCGTGCTGTGGTTGAGTTTTGCAGCCAGTGCCTTCTTTAAGATCATGTTGACGAGCGTCGATTTGCCGGAGCCTGAAACGCCGGTAACCGCAATGAACTTTCCAAGTGGAAAGCTGACGTCGATGTTTTTCAGATTGTTTTCGCAAGCGCCAAAAAGTTCAAGCACGTGACCGTTTCCCTTGCGACGCTCTTTTGGAATCGGAATATATTTTCTTCCTGACAAATACTGTCCGGTCAATGACCTGGATGAACGCGCCACCTGCCTGGGAGTACCGCTTGCCATGACTTTTCCGCCGTGACTTCCGGCACCCGGTCCGATATCGATCAGATAATCGGCTGCCCTCATCGTATCTTCGTCGTGTTCGACAACAATCAAAGTGTTGCCGAGATCACGCATTTTCTTCAATGAATCAATCAGCCTGGCATTATCCCGCTGGTGCAGCCCGATTGACGGCTCATCCAGAATATACAGGACGCCGGACAAATTTGAACCGATCTGGGTCGCAAGTCTGATTCGCTGAGCTTCACCGCCTGAAAGTGTGCGTGCGGAGCGGCTGAGCGTCAGGTATGCCAGCCCGACGTTGACCAGAAAACTCAGTCGATCGCAGATTTCCTTTAAAATAGGTCTTGCAATCTGCTCTTTTTGTTCAGAAAACGTCAATCCTTTGAAAAACGGCAAAGCATCTCCAATCGACATTTCGGAAACTTCACCGATGTTTTTTCCGTCGATTCTGACCGCAAGCGCACGGTTGTTCAACCGGTATCCGTGACACGTGCTGCACGTCAGACTTGTCATGTACTTTCGCATCACATCGCGCGTAAAATCGCTGTTCGTTTCACGATAGCGCCGCTCAATGTTGTTGATTACGCCTTCAAATACAGTGTCGACGTCTCTGACTCCGCCAAAGTCGTTTTCATGATGAAAATGAAATTCCCTGTCACCGGAACCGTACAGGATGAGATCCTTGTCCCCTTTGGAAAGATCTTTAAACGGCGTATCCATGTCAATTCCAAAAGCCTGGCATGCCTGCTCCAGGAGATTCGGATAATACTGCGAGCTGATCGGATTCCATGGTGCGACGGCTCCTTCATGAAGCGTCTTCGTCTGATCAGGAACAACCAGATCCATGTCAACCTCAAGTTTGGCTCCCAGTCCGTCACATTCATGACAGGCACCGAACGGAGCATTGAACGAAAACAGACGCGGTTCAAGTTCGCCGATCGTAAAGCCGCAGTATGGGCAGGCGAAGCTTTCTGAAAACTGAATCGTTTCCCGGCCGACAATTTCTGCTGCCGCATATCCACCGGCAAGACGCAAGGCTGCTTCAAACGAATCAAACAGACGCGTTCTGATCCCATCCTTGATGACTATACGATCGACAACGACTGAAATATCGTGCTTCTTGTTTTTATCGAGTTCGATTTCATCGTCAACTTCATGAGCCTCTCCATCAATCATCAGACGAATGAAGCCTTCATGCTTGATTTTTTCAAGCAATTTCTTGTGCTGTCCCTTCTTTCCACGGACAACCGGTGCTAAAATAATAACTTTGGTTCTTTCCGGAAACTTCAGAATGCGGTCAACCATCTGTTCGGGAGACTGACTCGTAATCTCACTGCCGTCGTTCGGACAAATCGGAGTTCCGACACGTGCCCACAGGAGTCGCAGATAGTCATTGATTTCAGTGACGGTTCCGACGGTTGAGCGCGGATTTTTCGAAGTCGTCTTCTGGTCAATCGAAATTGCGGGAGACAGCCCTTCGATTGAATCGACGTCAGGCTTATCCATCTGTCCCAGAAATTGCCTGGCATAAGAAGACAGGCTTTCAACATACCTTCTCTGCCCTTCAGCATAGAGCGTATCGAATGCGAGCGAGCTTTTGCCTGATCCGGAAAGACCCGTCACGACGACAAGCTTGTCTCTTGGAATTTCGACATCAACGTTCTTTAGATTATGTTCCCGTGCACCATGAATGATAATTTTGTCAACACCCAACTTTTTTCCTCTTTTCTATTCAATTTCCGCCTTGAGTTCAAGAACCGTGTCCCGCAGGCGTGCAGCTTCTTCAAAATCAAGCTTTTTGGCTGCTTCTCTCATCTGCTCTTCCAGTCCTGAAATCATCTCCTGCTGGTCTTTTTTGCTTAGGTCGTTGAAATCAAAGTCTTCCGGCTTGTTCTTAGACTTCCTGGAAGCTTTGTCTCCATATGAAATTGCAGCGCGGATTTCCTTTTTGATCGTCTGCGGAACAATCCCGTGTTCCTGATTATACCTCATCTGAATCTCGCGGCGACGCCTGGTTTCGTCAATCGCGGCTTTCATTGATTCGGTCACTTCGTCGGCATACATGATCACGTGTCCGTTGGCATTTCTGGCAGCACGTCCGATCGTTTGAATCAGCGAACGCTCATTTCTGAGAAATCCTTCCTTGTCGGCATCAAGAATTGCCACCAGCGAAACTTCAGGAACGTCGATTCCTTCGCGAAGCAGATTGATTCCGACCAGAACGTCGAATTTGCCAAGACGCAGATCACGAACGATTCGTGTTCGCTCAAGCGTTTTGATGTCGGAATGCAGGTATTTGACCTTTATGCCGAGTTCCTTCAGATAATCGGTCAGGTCTTCGGCCATCTTTTTCGTCAGAGTCGTCACGAAGACCCGCTCGTTCTTCTCCGTACGCCTGTTGATTTCACCAACAAGGTCATCCATCTGTCCCATGATCGGTCTGACTTCGATTTCAGGGTCAAGCAGCCCTGTCGGCCGAATGATCTGCTGGACGATATGACTGGTCTGCTTCTTTTCGTAATCGCCCGGAGTTGCCGACATATAAATAATCTGATTCGTCAGCTTTTCGAATTCCTCAAGCTTCAACGGTCGGTTGTCAAGTGCGCTTTTAAGCCTGAAGCCATAATCGACCAGCATTTGCTTGCGGGCCTGGTCACCGTTGTACATGCCTCTGACCTGCGGCATCGTCACATGCGATTCGTCGACAACGAGCAGGAAATCCTTCGGAAAGAAGTCAAGCAGCGTAAACGGTCGGTTCATTTGACGATTGTCCATATATTTTGAATAATTCTCGATTCCTGAACAATAGCCCATTTCACGCATCATTTCGATGTCATACGTCGTTCTTTGTTCAAGGCGCTGTGCTTCAAGCAGCTTTCCCTGCGAGCGCAGTTCCTCAAGTCGTTCTTTCAGCTCTTTTTCGATTCCTTCCAGTGCCTGTTTCATTCGATCGTCATTTGTCAGAAAGTGCGTTGCCGGAAAAATCGTCACCCTGTCCGTATCGGTGATAATTTCACCGGTCAATGGGTTAAATTCACAGATTCGGTCAACGTCATCGCCAAAGAATTCGATTCTGAGCGCTGAAGAATCGCTTGACGCTGGAAAAATGTCAACAACGTCACCACGAACACGGAAACGGCCGCGCTGAAAATCAATGTCGTTTCGCTCGAACTGGATTTCAATCAATTCCCTGAGCAGGCGGTCGCGGCCATATTCCTGATCAACGTGCAGGGAAAGCGCCTGTTGCTGATATTCGCCCGGATCGCCCAATCCGAAAATGCACGAGACCGAAGCCACGACAATAACGTCGTTTCGTTCAAGCAGGGCACTTGTCGCAGCATGTCTTAACTTATCAATCTCATCATTGATGCTGGAATCCTTTTCGATGTAGGTATCGCTCGAAGGAACATAGGCTTCCGGCTGATAATAGTCGTAATATGATACGAAATACTCAACCGCATTATTCGGAAAAAACTCTTTGAATTCGCCGTAAAGCTGTCCTGCCAAGGTCTTGTTATGTGCCAGAACCAAGGTCGGCTTGTTCACGTTTGCAATGACGTTTGAAATCGTAAACGTCTTGCCGGTTCCGGTCGCCCCCAGTAAAATCTGCGCATGTTCCCCGGCTTTTATTCCGGCGGTGAGTTCGGCAATTGCCTCCGGCTGATCACCAGTCGGTTCGTAAGACGAGCATAATTCAAAATTTCGGTCAGGTTGTCGTTCAATCACAAGAATCGCCTCCATGTTCCATAAAACAAATCTAGGGATATTGTATCACTTCGAACAAATTTTCGCAAAAATAATGATAAAAAAGACCTTCACCTTCATCCGGTGAAGATCCTTCCTGTCTTTTTAATCCACGTACGCCTGAATTGCCTTTTCAAATTTAGCAACATTGGCCCTGGATTTTTCAAATGAGTCGCCCTGTGTTCCGATGTAGAACTTGATCTTAGGTTCAGTTCCCGAAGGACGAACGGCAATCCACGTGCCGTCTTCCAGGATATACTTCAGAACGTTTGAGCTCGGAAGATTCATCTTCTCTTCCCTTCCATCGGCAAAATGCTTTTCGCCGGTTGAAAAATCTTCTGCACACACGACTTTGACGTCTGCAAACTCAGTCGGAGCCTCATCACGAAGCTTGGCCATCAGATTCTTGATCTGCTGTGCGCCCTCGACGCCATCAAACGTAAGCGCCGTTGTCTTTTCGGCAAAGTAGCCGTACTTTTCAAAGAGTTCCTGCAGACCGTCATAAAGGTTCTTGCCCTGCTTGCGGTAATATGCGGCAACTTCCGCAAGGAGCACCAATGACTGGATGGCATCCTTGTCACGCACGAACGGACGGACAAGGTAGCCGTAGCTTTCTTCAAAGCCCATCATGAACGTGTGCTCGTTCGTTTCCTCAAAATGCTGAATCTGTTCGGCAATGAACTTGAATCCCGTCAAGACGTTAATCGTATCGCATCCAAAGTCCTCGGCAATCTTAGCCGCGAATTCGCTTGAAACAATCGACTTGACCAATGCGCCGTTTTCCGGCAGCGTCCCCGCATTCCTGCGTGCCGTCAGAATATAGTTGAGCATAATTGCGGCAATCTGATTTCCCGTCAAAAGCTTGTAATCGCCATCAGGCTGGCGAACAGCGGCACCCAGACGGTCAGCATCCGGATCGACGGCAATCAGCAGATCAGCATCATCACGCTTGCCGAGTTTGATTGCAAGGTCGAATGCTTCGGGAAATTCAGGGTTGGGATGTTCCACGGTTGAAAAATCACCATCGGGAGTCGCCTGTTCAGGGACCATCGTGAAATTCTCAAAGCCAGCCTGACGCAAGGCCTTTTCGCCAAGCATTGCGCCCGTACCATGAAGCGGAGTGAAAATCAGCTTCATCGTCTTGCCTTCTTCTGCAACAAGTTCCGGATCAACCGTTACCTTCCTGACTTCAGCCAAATACTCCCTGTCGATTTCAGAACCGATGATCTTCAGCGTGCCGTCGTTGATCAAGGCATCCTTGTCAGCTGCTTCAACTGCAAAGATATCATCGACTTCACGAATATACTTCGTAATCAGGTCCGATTCCTTAGGCGGCATTTGAGCACCGTCTTCGCCATAAATCTTGTAACCGTTGTACTGCTTGGGATTATGACTTGCGGTAATCATGATGCCGGCATAAGCATGCAGATGACGCACCGTAAACGAAAGCTCCGGCGTCGGACGCAGGCTTTCAAAAACAAAGCTCGGGATTCCGTGAGCCCCCAGGACACGTGCAGATTCAAATGCAAATTCCTGAGACTTATGGCGCGAATCATAACTGATGGCAACGCCGCGGCGCCTTGTTTCTTCGTCAAGAGTATCCATCAATGCCGCAAGCCCTTCAGTTGCCTGACGAACCGTATAGACATTCATCCGATTAATGCCGGCTCCGATTACGCCGCGCATTCCTGCCGTTCCGAACTCCAACGGCGCATAGAACGCATCTTCCAAAGCATCATCGTTTCCTTCAAGCTTTAAAAGCTCATCCTTTAAATCAGGTTCAAGTGCCTGATAGTTCTTCCAAGCGTTATAAGTTTCCTTCCAACTCATAAAATCACCCCTAATAAATAGCTTCAACTAAGTATACTATATTTTACCACAAGACCCGTGCAATTTGATTAATTTACTTAAAATTTTACTTAAAATAATACATTGTTAAGTAAACTTCAGTCATAATCGACGTTTCCGTCAAGATACCACGGATTGTTGGGATGCCAGTATCTGCGATAACAAATCAAACCGATGCTGAAAAAGAACAGCAAGGCAGACAGCCATTGGGAAACGCGCAACGGTCCGAGCATCAGGCTGTCAGTCCTCATTCCTTCAATGAAGAAACGTCCGAACGAATACCAGATAACATAGCTCAGGACAATTTCGCCGCGTTTGAACAGATGATTCCTGTGCCTGAAACACATTAACACGACAAACCCCAGGAGATCCCAAATCGATTCATACAAAAACGTCGGTTGATAATACGTACCGCCGATCTTCATCTGACTGACAATGAAATCCGGCAGACACAGCCGCTCCAGAAACGCTCTTGTCGTCTGAACGCCATGTGCCTCCTGATTGACAAAGTTGCCCCAACGACCGATTCCCTGCGCCATGATGACGGTCGGTGCCATAACGTCCATGAAAAGCCATGGTGAAAGCTTTTTCACCCGACAGAAAACGATCAGTGCCAAAACGGCTCCAATCAAGCCGCCGTAAATCGCAATGCCCCCGTCCCAGATGCGAATGATTTCAGCGGGATTTGCGGAATAGTAGTTCCATTCAAAAACCACGTAATAGATTCTGGCACAGATAATCGCAACCGGCAGCGCCACAATCAGAAAGTCATAGAAATTATCCTCCAGAATTCCTCTTCTTTTGCCTTCCCTGATTGACAAATACAGAGCCAGCAGAACCGCCATGCCAATGATGACGCCGTACCAGTGAACCGCAATCGGTCCGAGCTTCAATGCAATCGGATCAATCTCACCCAAAAAAAATTTCAATTCTCTCATCCCTTCATGCCTTAACTGACCGAATTCTGCTGAATCAGGGCATTCAAATTGTCTTCAAACACCTTTGTCGCGTCATACCCCATCGTCTTGGCCCTGAAATTCATTGCAGCAGCCTCGATAATGATTGCAAGGTTGCGTCCGACTTTCACCGGAATCGTAATCTTTGGAATCTCAACGTCAAAAATGCGGACTTTCTGCTCGCCGTTGCCCAGCCGGTCGAATTTCTTGTCCTTGTCCCAGTTCTCAAGATGGATGATAAGCGAAATGTCCGTCCTGGAACGAACTGCGCCTGCTCCAAAGAGGTTCATCACGTCAATGATGCCGACGCCGCGAATTTCAAGCATGTGTCTCAAAATTGCGGGTGCCTCCCCGACAAGCGTCTGCTCATCCTGTTGATAGACCTCGACACGGTCGTCCGCAATCAGACGGTGGCCGCGCTTGATAAGATCCAAAGCCGTTTCTGACTTGCCGACGCCTGAATCGCCGGTAATCAGAACTCCTAAACTGTAAATATCGACCAACACGCCGTGCAGGGATTTTCTTTCAGCCAGTCGCCCGCCCAAATAATCAGTCATCTTGGCTGAAAGCCGTGTTGTCGGAAGCTTTGAACGTAAAATCGGGATACCGTGTTTCTCAGCTGCCTTT
>NZ_DAIUCE010000037.1:0-8138 GCF_036846325.1 Ligilactobacillus sp.
AACCAATATATACTTTTGGTTTACGAACTTTAACGAGTATTCATGATTAGGGGGATTGCGCATGGGAGATTTATTTTCTAATATGTATATAATTGCTGCTGCAGGAGTAGTAATCCAATATCTTATTTCCGTAAAAGGCAATGGCGTGGCCGGATGGGTTCTTCCGGTAATATCCCTGGCTGTCGTGACTTATCTGCAACTGTTTGTATGGCTTCCTAAAAGTCATGGGTCTGATCTGCCAATCATCTACCGTTCGGTCAATTACTTGTCGATGAATGCTTATACGTTGGTTTTGGTGCTTATTTTTTGTGCTCGAGGTCGATATAAAAATTCTCAAAAATAAAAAAGACGGACCAACTTTCTGATTATTGAAAGCTGGTTCGTTTTTTATCTCCTCTTTTCGGGAGGAACGCTGGAAATGTTCATCCAAAAAGGGTATTGTGATGTCTTGTAGAAGATATCAAAGTAGCCGTTCCCGATTTCTTCGCCATCGATTTGACCAAATTCAAGGGAATTGATGATGAGGTGAATCTGGTCACTCTTATAGTGGTGCAAATACGGCAGTTTCAGTTGCTTTTTGAAGTAAATCGAAATTGCCAGAATAATAAACTTGAAGAAACCGAGATTATCAGCAATGAGCAGGTCAAGTTTATGATCATTGACGTTTGCGGCCGGAGACAAAACGATGCCGTTGTCAAAGTAAGGATGATTGGCAACGTTGACGAATGCAACGTGTTTGAAAAATTCGTATTTGTCACCGATTCTGATTGTCGCTGAGAAAGATTCCTGGTTGATCAGGGCATCAAACGCACTGACCATGTAGGCAAGAAATTTGAGATGAAATTTATTCAAGAGTTTTTGCAAGCGCTTATGCTTATGTGCCTGTGAATTCAAACTGATTACAAATGCATCAAGTCCGATCCCGAAATCATTAAAAAAGTAGCCGTGACTTCGGTGTGTCGTTTCCGTGTACTCGCCGATATCGTAATAGACGGGTTCGGTTGCTGAAAGAACTTGCTCCAGAGCAATCATCGGATCTGATGCAATGCCGATTCCTTGAGCAAATCCATTGTTTTCACCGATGGGAATGAAAGCGAGCGGAACGTGTTTATAAGGAGTCTCCTTGATGCCGTTGAGAACTTCGGTCAGAGTTCCGTCACCGCCAATGGCGATGACGACGGTTTCATCAGCTTCTTCTTTGGTAAGGTGAGAAACATATCGTCTGGTCAGAGACTTGGCGCTTCCAACCTGTTTTGTTTTGCGGAAGATATATGAAATTTTTCGTGAATCAAGCCGCGTTCTGATATTTTGCCAAACATCGGCTTTTAAACCGTTAGAGGCTTGATTGTTGACGATGATGAAAAATGTCTTCACCATTATTTCCTCCATTCGAACATTCTTCTAAAAATTTTATACCAAAAATGGAACTTATACAAGTTAACTTTGTGCTAAGTTTACCCAGAAACGAAAAAGAGGAGCCTGACTTTTGGCTCCTCCAATATTTTAAACGGTAACGAGCATCGGGATAATCAAAGGATGACGTTCTGTCTGCTCAAATAAGAATGACTGCAAATCAGACACTATGGCGTCTTTGAGCATAGCTTCTGAAATTTTCTCATTCTTCAAGGTTCGTTTGATTGAACGGAAAACTTGTTTACGACCCTTGTTGATCAATTCACCTGATTCACGCATATAGATGAAACCGCGTGACAATAAATCCGGTCCAGACAACACTTCGCGATTCTTCATGTCAATCGTGGCAACGACGACGACAAGTCCTTCTTCAGACAAAATCCGTCGATCTCTCAAAACAACGTTGCCTATGTCTCCGATGCCGGAACCGTCGATATAGACGTCATCGGCATTGAAGTGCCCGGCAATTCTGGCTGAATCACGCGTCAAAGCCAGGACATCGCCATTTTCAAGAATATAGCAGTTCTCTTTTGGAACATCGCAATTTTGTGCCAGGCGCGTATGAATTTTAAGCATGCGATATTCGCCATGAACCGGCATGAAGAATTTAGGTTTCATCAGGCGAAGCATCAGCTTTTGTTCTTCCTGTCCGCCGTGTCCGGATGCGTGAATGTTGTTCACTTTGCCGTGAATAACGGTTGCGCCGGCTTCTTCAAGCTCATTGATGACCTTGTTGACGCTCAGCGTGTTTCCCGGAATCGGTGAACTTGAGAAGACGACCGTATCACCCGGCTGGATTGAAACCTGTCTGTGAGTACCATTGGCAATACGACTCAACGCAGCCATCGGTTCACCTTGGGAGCCGGTACAAAGAATCATGACCTTGTTTGCCGGAAGGCTGTTGATTTCCCTTGCATCAACAATCGCATCTTCCGGGATATTAAGATAGCCAAGTTCGCGACCGTTGACGATTGCTGCCTCCATGCTTCTTCCGAAGACGGCAATTTTACGACCCTTGTTGACGGCAGCATCAGCGGCCTGTTGGATACGTGAAATATTTGATGCAAAAGTTGCGAAAATGATTCGACCTTCGACTTTTTCGAAGATGCGCTTAATTGATTTTCCGACCCAACGTTCCGATTTTGTAAAATTGGGAATTTCAGCGTTAGTACTATCGGAAAGCAGACACAAAACGCCTTCTTCGCCCAATTTCGCCATCTTCTGCAGATTAGGCGGCTGATTTGTAATCGGCGTCAAATCGAATTTATAGTCGCCGGTGCAAACAATCGTTCCTGAAGGGGTCTTGATTGCCGCCCCTAAAGTGTCCGGAATCGAGTGAGTCGTTCTGAAAAACGAGACGCTTGTCTTCCGGAATCTCAAAACAGTGTCTTCATTTATTTCGTGAAGCTCCGTTGTTTTAAGCAATCCGTGTTCTTCAAGCTTGCTTTTTATCAGCGCAAGCGCAAGCGGGCCAGCGTAGACAGGAACGTTAACCTGTTGAAGCAAGTAGGGGATACCGCCGATATGATCTTCGTGACCATGGGTGATAACCAAAGCTTTAATTTTTTGCTGGTTTGCAACTAAATATTGATAATTTGGAATGACATAGTCGATGCCCAAAAGATCGTCTTCGGGAAATTTGATACCGGCATCAACAACGATGATTTCGTCCTGAAATTGAATGCCATAGGTGTTTTTCCCGATTTCTCCAAGACCGCCGAGTGCAAAAACAGCGGTCTCATTATTTTTGACATTGAGTTTTTTCATTTATTAAAACTCCGTTATTTTGTAGTTGGAGCTGTTCTTTTCGTATTCCAGGGCAGCTTCGTCAAGTTGTTCAATGAATTCAACGTTATGTTCCGTATTCGACTCAACGAGAATTCGTGCCTCTGGTTCAGAATCAGCTTCAAGATACAATACTTCCGTGTTTTCACGACGAGGATTGATCCGTTTTGTTGGTTGATAATATACTTTAAAAATCATTGTAAATCTCCTTAGTGGTTAAATATTTGCCAAAAGGCATTGCAAAAAATCAGCTTTCCGAACATTGATTGTTTTTCAACAGTTACTACTATTCTACCATATTTTAATTCTCAAGTATACAAAGCAATCTTCTGAGAGGGAAATGTCAGCCGTATGCTGAAAAGATCAGGAAGAATGCGGTATAATTATCGTGAAATAAAGGAAGGAAAGTGATTATAATGATGATTGCGATTATCGGCTTGTGTCTATTGATTTTTGCAATCGTATTCGTTGTTTTAAGAATCAGGAGAAACAAAGCGCTTGCGATTATGCAAAATGCCAGTCTTGAGATTACCAGCCAGGCATTCAAAGAAACAATCGCGATGATTTGCGTCCCTGGATTTGATGGTGAAAATGCAGAGGAAGCTCATAAAGCGGAAATGATTTCCGATGTTTGGGGAAAAGGCGTCATGGCCTTTGAATACTCCCTTGACGCTCCTGATATTAAGACGAACGAACTTGAGTCAATAAAGGACAAGCTGGTTGAGGCATTGAATGAGTATGCCAAAAGAAAAGAACTTAAGGGTCTGAACGGGCGTCCGTGTTTCGTAGTTTCTGACATTTGGATTTTTGCAGGGGTTCTTCATATTGATATTTCGCACGTCGTGAATCAAGCAACGGTCGATTATTTGCATGATGTTACGAAAGGTGCTGAAAAATAAAAAAGACTGAAACTTTTGTTTCAGTCTGAAAATCTCTAAAGCAGGATTAAATCGTTCGGCTTGAAGAACGGGTCTTCCTGATTGATATGGTCGTAAAACATGATGCCGTTCAAATGATCTATCTCGTGCTGGACAACGATTGCAGTATAATCGCGCAAGCGTTCTACATGTTCATTTCCGTCAAGGTCATACCAACGCAGTTTGATTTTTTCATGGCGAGGAACATATCCCGGAACTTCGCGATCAACGGAAAGACAGCCTTCTCCTTCTGAAAGCGCCGCCATCTGAACTGATTCGCTCAAGATGGTCGGATTTACTAAAACATGTTTGAAAAACGGCGGTTTTCCTTCTTCGTCCGGGACCAAAACAGCGGTCATTCTCCTTGATGCATCAACTTGCGGAGCTGCAAGTCCGACACCGGCGCGAAGCTTGTATTTTTTAGCGATTTTCTCGTCCTGGCTGTTTTCGAGAAATTCCATCAGATCATGAGCCAATTTCAAATCTTCATCAGATAATGGGAAAGCAATTTTTTCCGCACGTGCACGCAACGTAGGGTGGCCTTCGCGGATAATATCATCCATTGTTAGCAAAATCAATTCCTCCAATTTATTTTCTACATTACAGTTTAGCACATTTTCAATTTAGATTTCATTTTTTTGCAGCGTTTTTTTCTTGACGTTGTGTGTTATAATGTACTGATTATATTCTTAAGGATAAACGAGGCGTGTCCTGTTGGGATATGCGTCCCTGATGAAAAGGTGGTGAATTGAATGAATCAAGATAGTGGAAACTTCAGCTATCCGTTAATGCCGGAGTGGTCAACGCAGGAAATCATTGACGTTGCAGCGTTTTACGAAGCCGTTGAAAAACTCAATACGGTCGGGATAAAGCGAGCAGATTTTATGAAACTTTACAGAAGATTCTGCGAAATTGAACCTTCAAAAGCGGCTCAAAAGCAGCTTGATTCACGATATGAAAGAGAATCGGGTTTTTCAATCTATCGTTCCGTCCGATTCGTGCTTGAAAACGATAAAGAAAATTTAAAATTTAAACGGAGGTGATCTTATTGCAGTGGGAAAAAATCAATGTCTGTGTTCAAGAATGGATGAAACAGGCGCGCAAAATGATTTTAGAGGGTCGCACGAAGGAACTTTGCGTTGAAGAAAAAACAAGTCGATGCGATTTGGTCACCAATGTCGATAAGTTCATTGAAAAATTCTACGTCGACCGTATCAGAGAAATGTTTCCGAATTCTAAGATACTGGGTGAAGAAGGGGATGCTGACAAGAATCTCGAGAATTTTCAAGGTTTGCTTTGGATAATCGATCCGATTGACGGGACGATGAACTTCGTCAAGCAGCACGATCATTTTGCAAGCATGATTGCCATTTGTGAAAACGGTACTGAAAAACTTGGATATATTCTGGACGTAACAGAAGACAAGCTTTACTGGGGAGGACCTGAATGCGGCGTATTCTGCAATGAGCAGAAAATGGCACCTCCGAGGAACCTTCCTTTGGAAGAGGGACTGTTCGGCGTAGGCGGCAGGATGTTGCTGAGCAACTACCGCAACGTTCAAAGCGCTGCGGAAAAAAGTCTTGGTGTCAGAATTTATGGCAGTTCAGGGATTGAATTCATTCATGTTTTGACCGGCAAGAACGTTTCATATCTCTCGCATTTGCGTCCATGGGACTATGCTGCCGGAAAAATATTGTCGGAGACGCTGGGTTTAGTCGTGAAAACGATTGACGAGAAGCCACTTGATATGCTATCATCAAGTGATGTATTAGTAGCGACGAAAAATGCACATCAGGGTATTGTCAAATTGATGAATAGTTGATTTGGAGCTGTGGCAGTGAGTCACAGTTTTTGTATGCCACGCTATGAAAATGGTTTTCTTGAGCAGAATGAAAACGTAACAGGTGGTTTCCTGAAGACATTTTTTTGAGCATACCGTTTGAAAGGAAGAAAAAACTTTGGAAACACGTGATGATATTCGCAACGTTGCGATTATTGCCCATGTCGATCATGGTAAGACAACGTTAGTCAATGAATTGTTGAAACAGTCCGATACTTTGGATTCACACACGGAAATTAGCGATCGTGCAATGGATTCTAACGATATTGAAAAGGAACGCGGGATCACGATCCTTTCCAAAAATACGGCTGTCAAGTATAAGGGAAAGCAGATCAACATTTTGGATACGCCCGGTCACGCCGATTTTGGCGGTGAAGTGGAACGTATCATGAAGATGGTTGATGGCGTTTTGCTTATCGTTGATGCTTTTGAAGGTACAATGCCTCAAACGCGTTTTGTTTTGAAGAAAGCTTTGGAACAACATTTGACGCCGATCGTTATCATTAACAAAATCGACCGTCCCGGTGCCCGTCCTGAAGAAGTCGTTGATGAGGTTCTGGATCTGTTCATCGAATTGGGGGCTGACGAAGATCAGCTTGACTTCCCTGTCATCTACGCATCTGCCATGAACGGAACGACTTCATTTGATCCGGATCCGGCCAAGCAGGAACACACGATGGACCCGATTTTCAATACGATTTTGGATACGATTCCTGCACCGGTCGACAACTCCGATGAACCGTTGCAATTCCAAGTGGCAATGCTTGATTACAATGAATTTGTCGGCCGTATCGGCATCGGTCGCGTTTTCCGCGGCAGAATCAAGGTCGGCGATCAGGTTACGGTTATGAAACTTGACGGAACGCAAAAGAATTTCCGCGTAACCAAGCTGTTTGGTTTCTTTGGATTGCAACGTTTGGAAATCCAGGAAGCAAAAGCCGGGGATTTGATTGCCGTTTCCGGAATGGATGATATTTTTGTCGGGGAAACGGTCTGCCCTGCAGATCATCCTGAAGCGTTGCCGCTTCTTCGGATTGATCCGCCTACACTTCAAATGACGTTTATGACGAATGATTCTCCTTTTGTTGGACGTGAGGGCGATTCCGTTACGGCTCGCAAGCTTGAAGATCGCTTGAAAGTTCAGCTTCATACCGATGTTTCGCTGCGTGTTGAAGATACTGATTCTCCTGATGCATGGACCGTTTCAGGTCGTGGTGAACTTCACTTGTCGATTTTGATTGAAATGCTTCGCCGTGAAGGTTTTGAATTGGCAGTTTCACGTCCTAAGGTTATTTATCGTGAAATCGACGGAAAACTCTGCGAACCATTTGAAAGCGTCATTATCGACACGCCTGATGAATACTCTGGCTCAGTCATTGATTCAATGGCACAACGCAAAGGTGAAATGCTCAATATGGAACCTAGCCAGAACGGAACGACGCGTTTGGAGTTTTCAACGCCGACACGTGGTTTGATTGGATATGATTCGCAATTCCTGTCAATGACTCGCGGATATGGGATTTTGAATCATACTTTTGCCGAATACAAGCCGGTTATTCGCAATTGGGAACCTGGCCGTCGCAACGGTGCGCTCGTTTCAATCAACCAGGGCAAGGCAACGACTTATGCTATCATGGGCGTTGAAGGTCGTGGAACGATTTTTGTTGATCCGGGTACGGAAGTTTATGAAGGAATGATCGTTGGCCAGTCTTCTCGTGAACGCGATATTTCCGTTAACGTCACGAAAGGCAAGAACATGACCAACGTCCGTTCTTCCAATAAGGATCAAACTGCTACGATCAAGAAGCCGACGCATTTAACTTTGGAAGAGTCACTTGAATTCCTGAACGAAGACGAACTTTTGGAAATTACGCCGGAATCTATTCGTCTCCGCAAACGTATCCTTGAAACAAATGCGCGTGAAAAGGCTGCAAAGAAAGCAGCACGTCAGACACAAGAATAGAAAAACAAGATGCTTCGTCTTGCAAAGCCTCGCTGTCCGTTGAGCAGCGGGGCTTTTTCTATTTTCAAAACATTGGATTACCTTTGGCAAAATGCAACTGATTTGTGATTTCGCATACTGATTAAACTTGCTTTTTATTGTTTAAACAAGGATAATTAAAACAGGAGCGGCTTTTTTGGTTAAAGACGCTTGATTGATTTTGATAAAATACCAAATAACT
>NZ_DAIUCE010000037.1:8148-16993 GCF_036846325.1 Ligilactobacillus sp.
AAGGCTTATTTATGATATAATTCGGATATAGGAGGAAATATGATGGGCGAAACTGTTTCAAAACAGAAAGCACTTGAAAATCTCCAAAAAGATGCTGATAATATTCGGCATTTGCTTAAGAAGCAACGCAATTTTTTATGTTTGACGGAATGTCCGGCATTTGAAGAGGTTGCTGATACAAGAATCTATGGTTTCACTTGTGAAGTGCGTTTTGCAGTGTCATGCGGTTTCTTGACGCTTGCAGACGGCAAGAAAATGGTTCGCGAACTCGAAGATGACCTGGATGATATTCGTGACGAGGCGTTTAGAGGTCAAGAAGGTCGGAATGAATAATGAAATTTAGTTCTAGTTTAAAAAGAGCCTTTGTGAATTGTGATTGTTTGATTGTGATTCCTACCATCATCTTGTGCATAATCGGGGTTCTGATGGTCTATTCTGCAAGTTCGACCAATTTGGCGTATGCAAATGCAAGCACCACGTCGTATTTTACGCGCCAGGTCATCTTTGATTTTGTAGGGTTGCTGATAATGTTTGGGATTTCAGCATTCAATAGCAAGGGATTGAATAAGTTCTGGACCAATTCTTTGAAATTTCTTACGATTTTCTTGCTGATCTTTGTTTTGTTTTTCACTGCCCCGGTCAATGGCGCCAGAGCATGGATTAGCTTAGGAGCGGTCAGCGTGCAACCCTCAGAGGTTTGCAAAATCATGATGGTTTTGTGGCTTTCAAGAGAACTTAATAAGCGACATGACAATAAAAAGAAGGGCAAGGAATTTTATCTTTCCTCCGTAATTGTCACGCTGCTTGTTATTGGCGTATTGATTATTTTTGAACCTGATTTTGGAGGACTTTGCATCAATTCTTCGATCGTGATTGTCTTGTTCGCGGTATCTGTTCTTTGCTCTAGAAAGAACGGAAAAATTGGCAATGTCTTGTTTTTCGGATCGTCTTCTTTAGTTGTGATGCTGGGCCTGTTTTTGCTTAAGTCGGACAGCATTGTTTCATGGATGAAGGAAAATTTTCATTCTTATACGATTCAAAGGTTCATAGGATATCAGGATCCGTTTACCCACGTTGCGACTTCAGGCAAGCAGTTGGTCAATTCGTACATTGCCATTAGCAACGGCGGAATTTTCGGATTGGGAATTGGCAACGGCATTCAGAAAAGAGGCTATCTGCCTGAGCCTTATACTGATTTTGTCCTTTCGGTGACAGCCGAAGAGCTTGGTTTTATTGGGGTCTTGATTATCCTGGTAGCCTTGGCGACCTTGATTATTCGGATTATTGTCATTGGTGCAAAATCAAATGTATTGTATGACAGACTGATTTGCTACGGAACGGCAACGTTGTTTTTTACTCAGTCATTTCTAAATATTGGCGCCGTTTGCGGGTTAGTGCCGATTACGGGTGTGACATTGCCGTTTGTTTCATATGGCGGATCCAGCGTATGGATTCTTTCTGCCTGTTTGGGGTTTGTGCTGATGATATCATCAAGGCAAAAAGATCAAAGGAGACAGAGAGACTTAGAAGTTATGTAAATTATTTAATTTAAATTTTTTGAAAGTGGTGTTATCGATGAAGAAAATCTTGATTGCCAATCGTGGGGAAATTGCGATTCGCATTATCCGCGCGTGTCATGAACTCCATCTTAAAACTGTTGCAATCTATGCAAAAGAAGACGAGTATGGCGTTCATCGTTTTAGAGCCGATGAAGCCTATTTGGTCGGGGCCGGCAAAAAGCCGATTGATGCCTACCTTGATATGGATGACATCATCAGAATTGCCAAGATGACCGGGGCTGATGCCATTCATCCCGGTTATGGTTTCTTATCTGAAAATGAAGAGTTTGCACAAAAATGCGAGGATGCAGGCATTATATTTATCGGACCAACGGTTAAACAGCTCCAAATGTTCGGTGACAAGGTTGAGGCAAAGGAAGTCGCACATGCTGCAGGGCTTGAAACCATTCCAGGCACTGAAGATCCGGTAAGATCACTGGAAGAAGTTCAGGATTTTGCGCATAAATACGGCTATCCGATTATGGTCAAAGCCGCAATGGGCGGCGGTGGTCGCGGTATGCGCGTCGTCAACAGCGATGATGAGCTTCCCGATGCATACAATCGGGCACGTTCGGAAGCAAGGCAGTCGTTTGGCGATGATGAGCTTTACGTTGAAAAGTATCTTGAAAATCCAAAGCATATCGAAGTCCAGATTCTGGGTGACAAGCATGGAAATGTCTTGCATTTGTTCGAACGGGATTGTTCCGTTCAAAGGCGCCATCAAAAGGTTATCGAATTTGCGCCAAGCATTGTTCTTCCTGATGATCGACGCAAGGAAATCTGCGATGCTGCAGTCCGTCTGGCCAAGAGCATTCATTATCAAAATGCAGGGACGGTCGAATTTTTGGTTACGGATGATGCGTTTTACTTCATCGAAGTCAATCCGCGTATTCAGGTTGAACATACGATTACTGAAATGATCACTGAAATCGATCTGGTACAGTCCCAGATTTTGGTTGCGGCAGGAAAGGATTTGTTTAAAGACCTTCATTTGCCGAAGCAAGAAGACATGGAGTATCGAGGATGCGCCATTCAATGCCGTATAACCACTGAAGATTCGGAAAACAACTTCATGCCGGATACTGGCAAGATTGAAACATATCGTTCACCGGGCGGGTTCGGAGTTCGTCTTGACGGCGGGAATGCCTATGCTGGTGCCGTTGTTACGCCTTATTTTGATTCGTTGCTTGTCAAGGTTTGCGTTCAGGCAAAAACCTTTGGGGAAGCCGTCGATAAGATGGATCGCGTTCTTGGTGAATTCAGAATCCGCGGCGTCAAGACGAATATCGAATTTATGCGCAATGTTATCAACAATCCCGTCTTCAGGGCCGGGGCAGCTCATACTACTTTTATCGACAATACGCCGGAACTGTTCAAGATCAAGAAGAGCAACAACACGAACAATCAGTTGCTTAAATATATCGGTGAAGTCACGGTCAATGGTTTCCCAGGCGTAACGAGGCATGACAAGCTTTTTGTTCCGGATATCAAATTTGGCGATACTCTCAACGTTGAAGAAGGGGTTGTGAATGCCAAATCGGTCTTTGATTCGGAAGGAGCAGAGGCTGCAATGCAATGGGTCAAGGATCAAAATCGTGTTCTCTTGACCGATACTTCGATGCGTGATGCTCATCAAAGCCTGTTTGCCACAAGAATGAGGACTAAAGACATGGCTCCCGTAATTGACGTTTACGACAAGGCATTCCCGCACGTCTTTTCTGCAGAATGTTGGGGCGGTGCGACATTTGACGTTGCATATCGTTTCCTGAATGAAGATCCTTGGGAACGTTTGAAATTGATGCGCAAAAAGATGCCACATACGTTGTTGCAAATGCTTTTGCGCGGTTCTAACGCAGTCGGATACAAAAATTATCCGGACAACGTTCTTAAAGCCTTTATCGAAAAAAGTGCAGAAGACGGCATCGACGTTTTTCGTGTCTTTGACAGCTTGAACTGGATTGAACAGATGGAAAATCCGCTCAAGTACGTCCGTGATGCCGGAAAGATCGCCGAAGGCACGATGTGCTATACCGGCGACGTTTTGAGCAAGGAAGAGACAAAGTATACGCTTGATTACTATAAGCATTTGGCAAAACAGCTTGTCGATTGCGGTTCTCATATTATCGGTATCAAAGATATGGCGGGACTTCTCAAACCAAAGGCGGCTTTCGAGCTTGTTTCTGCCTTGAAGGAGGAAGTTGACGTTCCTATTCATTTGCACACGCATGATACGACCGGCAACGGCATACCGACATACATTGCTGCAACAAAGGCTGGCGTAGACGTCATTGACGTTGCGGCAAGTGCTCTTTCAGGAACAACAAGTCAACCAAGCATGGGAAGCCTTTATTATGCATTGGAGGGCGACGTGCGTCAACCGCAGCTTGACATGGAAAATCTTGAAAAGGTCAATAATTATTGGGCCGGAGTCAAGCCGTTCTATCAAGATTTCATGAACGGCATCAACGCTCCTCAGCCGGATATTTATCAAACTGAAATGCCCGGTGGTCAATATTCGAATCTGAAACAACAGGCCCTGGCGCTCGGAATCGAGGATTTTGAGCTTGTTAAGGCAAAATATCGCGAAGTAAACAAGCTTTTAGGTGATATTGTCAAGGTTACGCCTAGTTCAAAAGTTGTCGGTGATTGTGCAATTTTCATGATTCAAAACAATCTTGACAAGGATAATATTCTTGAACGTGGCAAGGTTCTTGACTTCCCTGCTTCCGTCGTGAACTTTTTTGCGGGCGGACTCGGTCAGCCATACGGCGGTTTTCCTGAGAAACTTCAAGAGGTCGTTTTGAAAGGCAAAAAGCCGATTACGGTTCGCCCGGGAAGTTTGGCAGAGCCTGTCGATTTTAAGGCCGTTAAGTCTGAGCTGGAACAGAAAATCAGACGTGAAGCAAGTGAAGAAGAAGTCTTGAGTTATGTTTTGTACCCGGATGTTTTCTTGACCTATAATCAAAATTCTGAAAAATTTGGTTCAATGCATGCGTTGGCAACGACAGTCTTTTATCAGGGGATGCGTCAGGGTGAGACGATTCATGTCGATTTTGCGCCAGGGCGTTCAGTAATCATTCGTCTTGATTCGATTTCTGATGCCGACGAAGATGGAAATCGCGTTGTCTTCTTCTCGCTTAACGGTCAAAATTTGCGGATTATCGTGCACGATAAGAGCAAGAAAGCAAAAGTCAAGGCGATTCCGAAGGCAGAGCCGACGAATTCCAATCATATCGGCGCAACGCTCAGCGGATCGGTAACGGAGGTTCTTGTTGAAAAGAATCAAATTGTCAAAAAAGGTGATCCTTTGATTGTCACGGAAGCCATGAAAATGGAAACTACGATCAAGGCACCGCATGACGGTAAAGTCACCCATATTTACGTCAAAGCGGGAGATCTTTTGCAGAGTCAGGATCTTTTGATGGAATTGGAACCAGTAAAATAAGCAGAAGGTTTTGCAGATGAAAAAGCTTCTTTTGAGATTTACGCTTGTTTTTTTAGCGGTCTTAACAATCAGTTATGCCGCAGCTCCGTTTGACTCGTCAAACGGAGAACATGAAAAAACTGAACGATCAAGAACCAGAAACTTAACGTCTCCAAAGATTCAAGCGCTTCATACAGAGGGTTTGGCACGCTATATCGGCGTGTCAAATTCTTATTTTAAGGATAAATTCGGAGAACCGGACGAAAAAATTGATTCAGTCGAGGGCGTTGAGTGGTGGAATTATGATGTTAATCAAAATGACTATTTGAGAGTCGGAATCGACAAATACACGAAGAAAGTCTGCGACATTATTGAATTGAGTGCCAAGCTAAAGCAACAGCTCAGCGTTGGGATGAGCATGGATCAGGTTTTGAAGAAGACGACGCTTTATGCCAATTTTGCATTTGACGTTAATGAACAAACGGCACAGATTGAACTTTCAGAATATGACTTGAATAATCATCCTTTGGTATCGTTTGATAATGGGAGTTATGCAATTCTTGACTTCATGCCAGGAAAAAGGAAGGCCGTCTATGCGATTCATTATCTTGACAAAAATGAGCTTCTTAAAGGCAAATATTACAAGGTTGCCGTCGAGATATGTCAGCAAAATTGACTGGGGAAAACATGATGGTGATTTCAGCAAAGATCTGATCAGTCAGTTGAACGTCAAACGACTGCAAGAAGGAAACGTTCCGGTAGAGTATGACTACAATGCCGAATGTGCAGCACTGGATTTGATGAATCGTCTTGAAGCGAATCCTAAGAAGTATCTAAGTAAAAAAGAATTTGAAGAATATCGGCTGATTAGAGCCGAAACTTTTGAAAATACGCGGATATTTTATCGTGTTCCTAAAAATATTTCGAAAGCCCTTCTGAAAGATGCAGATGTTTCTAGCGGTTATCGCGTGTATCTTGCGGGACCAATCTTGACAAATACGTTATTTTATACTGATAATAATTTATACGGAAATATTTGGAAACCTTTAAGCAGTTCCAAAACAGAAAAAATCGGTGTGGTTTTCAAAAAAACTTTGGTCATTATTGTGGTCGAGGATTAGGAAGTGATTATTTTGGAATTTGAAATCAGGAGTCGGCAAGGTGTTTTTGTTTATCTTTACCACCTCAAACAAAGCAAACAGCTTCGCAGGTTTGGTACGATCAGCTATGTTTCCCGCAGAATGAAGTATGTCGTTTTATATATGGATTCGGCAGACGTTGTAGAAAATATTAAAAAAATTGAGAAGCTTCGATTTGTCAAGGGCGTTGAATTGTCAGAACGACCAAATTTGAGAACGGAGTACGAAAGAGATCTCGATTCTGGATTCAAACAGACTGAGGAAGATTGCGAAAAAAATAAAGAAGCAGGTAGAATCGTATGAGAGTTGTAGCAGGTGAATTTGGCGGCAGACGCTTGAAAGCCGTTCCCGGGATGAAGACTCGCCCGACAACGGACAAAGTTAAGGAATCGATGTTCAATATTATCGGGCCTTATTTAAACGGAGGCAACGTTTTGGACTTGTTTGGCGGAAGCGGAGGCTTGAGTATTGAAGCCGTATCGCGTGGGGCGGATTCCGCAACTCTGATTGATCGACAGTATCAAGCAATCAAAACAATTAATGAAAATATTGAAGTAACCAAGGCAAAAGAAAAGTTTCGCGTAATTAAGGGTGATACGAACAAAGTTATTTTTAAGCTCGCAAAAGAAGAAAAGCGCTTTGATTATGTTTTTTTGGATCCACCATATAAAAAACAAGAGATTGTCAAGCTCCTGGGCGAAGTTTTCGAATTAAAGCTTTTGAATGAGGGAGCTTTGATAATTTGTGAAACGGATAAAGAGGCAAAGCTTCCAGAAGAGCTTACCGGGTATGAATTTGTCAAAAAAGCAGACTACGGGATTACCGAATTGACATTCTATCGTTATCTTGGGGGTGAATAATAGCATGAAAGTCTTATTTCCGGGGACGTTTGATCCTTTGACGAACGGACATCTTGATTTAATCGTGCGTGCAGGCAAAATGTTTGATGAAGTCATTGTATTGCTTGCTGAAAATACGAGCAAGACAACGTTGTTTTCTTTTGAGGAACGAAAAGTGCTGATTGAAAACGAAATTAAAGACTTGGGAAATGTTTCAGTCATAGCGGCTCCTCATGATTTGACGGTTGATGTCGCACGAAGACTGGGGGCTTGCGGAATAGTTCGCGGAGTCAGAAATACTGCTGACTTTGAGTATGAAAAGTCGATTGCGTCGATGAATCGTCACTTGGCCCCTGAGATTGAAACGATTCTTTTGACAACGGATGAAAAATATGGTTTCATTTCTTCAAGCATGGTCAAGGAAGTTGCCGGATTTGGAGGAGACCTGTGCGGTTTAGTTCCGGAAAAGACGGCACGGGCATTGGAAAACAAACTGAAAGAGGTTTAATCGCAATGTCAAGGAACAAGAATTTAAGAACCAGAATTCTGCTGATTTTTTCAGCGATTATTTTATTGTTGGCATTCTTGTTTGTACCTGTCCCATATTATCTTGAAATGCCAGGATCTGCTGAAAGCATCTCTGACTATATTAAAGTTAACGGTAAAAAAGACAAGCAAAAGGGAAAATACATGCTGGTTTACGTTTCAATCTGTCGAGCTACCCCGGCAAGCTTTTTAGCAAGTTTTTTCATGCCCTTTACCGAGCGACTTTCAAAATCAGAATTGCTGGGTGACTCGAATGCAAAAGAGTATGACATGGTTCAGCAATATTATATGAATGATGCGGTTAACGAAGCACAATATGTTGCTTTGAAGAAAGCAGGCAAACAAGTATCAAGAAAATACGTCGGAATGTACGTCATGTCAGTTGCGGAAAATTCTGATTTCAGGAACAGATTACAAGTCGGAGATGTTGTGACCGCTATAGACGGAAGACATTATGACAGTTCGCAAGAATTTATCAAGTCGATTTCAAAATACAGAAAAGGAAAAGAAATTACCGTGACGTACCTTCATAACGGAAAGTCTAAGCAGGCAAAAGGCCAAACGGTCATGTTAGACGGCGTTCATCGGGCGGGAATCGGGATTACGCTGGCTGACAGGACCGAGGTTTCGTCGCCAATCAAGGTTTCTGCCGATATGGAAGGAATCGGGGGTCCTTCTGCAGGTCTGATGATGACTTTAGCGATATATCAGCAAGTGACGGGTTTTAATTTGCGACAGGGACAAAAAATTGCGGGAACTGGGACAATGAATGCTGACGGAAGCGTTGGCGACATCGGCGGAATTGATAAAAAGGTCGTTTCCAGTTCAAAGGCGGGTGCCAAAATATTTTTTGCTCCAAACAACCCTGTTTCCAAGTCTGAAAAAGAGTACGATGAAAATGCAAGGACAAATTATCAAGAAGCGGTTGCTGCTGCTAAGAAAATCAAGACTAAAATGAAAATCGTTCCTGTCAGAAGTTTCGATGATGCCGTGAGATATCTTGAAAAACATAAAATTAATTAGAAATTAAAGAAAAAAATTCCATCTTCTTGCGTCCTTAATAATAGGGAGGTGACAAGATGGATTTTTTTGAGCAGTTGAAGGATTTTTTTGAAGAACACAAGAGACTGATGGTAGTTTTTGCTGTTTTGGCAACTATTGGAGGAAGCTTGCTGATTCCTAATCTTTGTGCATTGCTAAGCAATCAGACGGAAACTTCAATGGAAATTCAATCAGAGAGTACTGGAAGAAGCGCAGGACGTAAACGTTCCGCTCTTTGAGAGAATGAGATTTATTGCAATATTCACAAGCAACCTTGACGAGTTTTTCATGGTGCGT
>NZ_DAIUCE010000038.1:0-16903 GCF_036846325.1 Ligilactobacillus sp.
CCTTGGCCTAATCAGGCTCAGACCAGCAACAAGGCTCATGATAAGTTCGTGCCGCTTCGTGACTGCGCTTGCGCTGATCACTTGCGCCCCTCCTTATCTCCCGCCTTGTTAAGCGACTGGTCTTCACACCTTGTTAATCCTTATACTTTTGCTCAATCGACTGACTGATCTGCTTTACGGCAGCATCTGCAGCCTGCTTTGGTGACTTCTTGCCTGAAGCTGCATTTACAACCAGATTTTCAGCACCTGTCCAGACTTCAGCCATTTCCGGAATGTTAGGCATCGGATCTGCAGAAGCAAACTGCTTGATAACGGCCTTTGACAATTCCGTACCATTCTTGACCGCATACTCGCGGGCATTCTGGTTTGCGGGAACTTCCTGGACGTCCTTGTAGAACTTCTCCTGATTCTTGTCGTTTGTCAGATAGTCGATGAACTTCTGGCAGACTGCCTTATTCTTCGTATATTTTGAAACGACCCATGCCTTGCCGCCGCCGAATGCCTGATATTCCTTGCCGTTGTCCAGCGTCGGAATCGTTGCGACACCATAGTTGACCTTGTCCTTCTTGTATGTTGCAGCCATCCACGGACCGTCGATGATTGCGGCAGTCTTGCCGGACGTGAACTGATCCGTGATGAAGTTTTCGTTTGACGTCGTTGACTGCATGCCCTTTGGCCAGACGTTCTTGAACCAGTCAGTGATGTATGTCAGGCCTTCAACGGCACCGCTGTTGTTCAGACCAAGCTTCTTTGGATTCGTATTGTTGTCACCGAAGACGTAGCCGCCATAACCCTTGATCAAGCCGTAAGCGTTGTAGAAGTTTGTCCACTGGCAAAGGAATCCGACGTTTTTGGTCTTGTCGTTTGCATATGCGTACTTCGAATCCTTGGAAAGAGCTTCAAGATCCTTGAACGTCTTGGGAGCCGTCTTGATGAGATCCTTGTTATAGTACATGACGAGCGTTTCAATTACGGCCGGTTCGCCATATTGCTTGCCGTTCAGTGTAACAAGCTTCTTGTCGCGTGAATCGTAGCGGCCGGAGACAAGCTTGACGTCAGCCAGCTGGCCCTGTTTGCCCAAAACGCCGACTCTGTCAAACGGAGCCATCATCACGTCCGGAGCCTTGCCTGCAGGTCCGTCAAGCTTCAGTGCATCCAGTGTCGCTGTGGCATCCTTCGTCTTTACGACAACCTTGACATTGTTCTTCTTTTCAAAGCTGCCCTTGACTTCATTGATGTAATCCTTGTAGCCCTTGTCAACGGAAATCGTGATCGTCTTCTTTGATGAATCTGATCCGCTCTTACCGCTTCCGCAGGCAGCCAATGAAACGGTTGCCCCCAGTGCAACAGCTAAGGCACTGGCTTTCTTGATATATTTGTTCATTTTAAATCCCCCTTCAGGTTAATTCGTTTTCTTACAAGTCTTATTATGCTTCATCAAATTTTCTTATGCAACCGATTACAAGATGTTACCGATAACAGATTATAACGCTTACATTGTGACGGTGATTGATTTTGAAAACATCCTTTTCGTTAAATGCAGAGCACGCTCAATCAGTGCGCCAGGCTCTCATCCAAATCTGCTGACACGTTCTGCCGAATCCGATTCTTCCGGGTCATTTTCAACACAATGCATACGCAAAAAACGGATGATCTGCGACACAATTAACCGCAAATCATCCGTTTTTTAATTTGAGGCATGGCTTTCCCCCAGGCCTCAGTAAATTCATCCTCATTTTCTTACAATTACGAAGCCGTCTTCTGCCACCTTGCCGTCTTCAAGGTTCTGTCCGAGCAGAACTTCACCGGAGCAAGGTGCATCAAGTTCCTTTCCGCCCATGTTGAAGAAGCAGTGCAGTTCAGTTCCGTCAAGACTTCTGACGACTTCAAGACTGTTCGTTTCGTCACTGACGTTCCTGTACTCGAGACTTCCCTTTGACCAGACGTCTGCGTAATCTCTTCTGAGCCTGATCAGCTTCTGCATGAATGAAAACATTTCGTGATCCTGCTTTTCCTCATCCCAGATCATGCACTTGCGGCATCCGGGATCAAAGCCACCGTCAAGTCCGACTTCCGTTCCATAGTAAATGCATGGAGCGCCGGGCTGCGTGAACATGAACGCAAGCGTCTGACGCTGAAGCTTGCTGTTTCCATGACAAAGCGTCAGAAGCCGGGCCGTGTCATGCGTATCCATGGCATTCAGCATGACTTCATTCGTCTGGTCGCGGTATTTCATCAGATGCTCGGAAAGCATCGACACCATTTCACTTGCCGTCGTTTCGTGCTTGACGAAATCAAGCGTAATCGACTCAGTAAACGGATAGTTCATCGCAGCATCAAACTCCTCCTGCTCAACCCATTCCTGCGCACTGTGCCAGACTTCGCCGAGAATGTAGAAGTCAGGCTTCAATTCGTGCGTTGCAGCATAGAATCTCTTCCAGAAATGGTGATCGATTTCGTTTGCAACGTCAAGCCTCCAGGCATCAATGTCAAATTCCCTGATCCAGTACTGTGCAATCTCAAGCAGATATTCTGCCGTTTCCTCATTGGCGGTATTGAGTTTCGGCATATGCGGAGTCGTTGCGAAGACTTCGTAGGTCAGATTTTCCGCGTGCTCTGCATTTTCCGTCTCGTCATAGGAAACTGGGAATCTGTTGATGTGGAACCATTTGGCAAACCTGGACTTTTCGCCGTACTTCTGTACATCCTTCCATTGCATCGAAAAATCGCCCATATGGTTGAAGACTGCATCAAGCATGATGCGCATCCCGCGTTCATGAGCGGCATCAACCAGTTCCTTGAGTGTCTCCTTGTCACCGAATGCAGGGTCAATTCCAAAATAGTCGACTGTATCGTACTTGTGGTTGGACGTCGCAGTGAAAATAGGACACAGGTACAATCCGTTTACGCCCAGATCCTGCAGATAGTCGAGGTGATCAAGAATTCCCTTCAGGTCACCGCCGAAGAAGTTCGTCGGTGTCGGCTCAGCACTGCCCCAGGGAAGAGTTCCCTTAGGATCGTTGGTCGGGTCTCCGTTTGCGAATCGTTCTGGGAAAATCTGATACCAGACCGTTTTTTTGACCCATTCGGGCGTTTTGACACGGTCGATTTCATGCAGATAAGGCATTCTGAAACATGCCAGCCTGTCTTCGTTTTCTTCCGTATAAGGCATTACGCGCCTGTCGTCATATAATATCTCTTCTCCGTCGCTGCCAACCAGATGAAATGCATACTGAAGCCTGTTCAAAGGCATCTTGACTTCCGTTTCAAAATAGTCGTGATATTTGGTTTCAAACGTCTTCTCCATCAAAACGACATCATGATCCCAGGTGCTTTCGTCTTTCTCGTTGACCTTGTTTCCGTACGGATCTCCGTAAAGCAGCCTGGCTTCCCTGACATCTCCGTGCTTTGTTCTCAGGCGGATCTGAAAGGCCTCCTCTGTCTTAAGGTATGCCATCTCGCTGTCCGGACGATGATATAATGCTGAAATTTCCATTGTGTTCCCTCTCTTCCCTTATTCCGTCATAAAGACAAGGCTTCCGAACGGCGGAAGCGTCAAGACGTTTTCCTCATCAAGGCTCAGGCTCCCGTTCTGCAAGACGATGTGCTTGTCGCCCAGGTTTCCGCGAACTCTGTATTTCGTGACCGAATCCGCCAGATTGCAGATTACCCAGGCCTCGCTGTCGCCAAGAGTCCGCTTGTAGACGTACAGGTCATCCGTCGTGTCGGCCAGAACGAAATTGCCTTCAACAAACAGCGGCTTTTTCTTCAGTTTAAGCACCGCTTTGTAGAAATTCAAGATGCTTGTGCTGTCGTCTTGTTCATCTGCAACGTTCATGCCGTTCGTCTGTCCGTATTTCCAGGGTTTCGTCGCCGAAAAGCCGTAATACTCGCTTTCGTTCCACTGCATCGTTGTTCTTGCAGCCATCTTGTGACTTCTTGAAAGCATTGACAGGCAGCTTTCTGCCGTTGCGCCGGCTTTTTTGGCTTCTTTGAAGAATTCGTCCGCCTGCTGGTCTTCAAAATCGCTGATTTTCTGCAGTTCTGCAGACTCCATGCCGATTTCTTCGCCATAGTAAATGCAGGGCACGCCGCGCTGCAGATACATCAAAGTTGCAAGCATTTTGGCCGCTGCCTTCTTATGTTTGCTTTCAGCGGCAAAACGTGTCAGAATCCGCGGCATGTCATGATTGTTCCAGTAAAGTGTCGGATAGCTGATTTTCTGCAGACGCTTCTGCCAGGTGACCATCGTGTCCTTGAATGTGTCGATTTTAAGCGGCAACGGCTGTCCGAATTCAGGAAGCTTCGGATTAAGCCTGCTCCTGTCGTCTTCAAAATATCTGAATGTCACGACCGTGTCGCACATTTCATTTTGAGGATCCGTATAATCGACCGCAAGATCAATGTCCGCACTGGCTGCTTCACCTAAAATGAAGATATCCGGCTTGTATGCGCGCAGCGTGTGCACGAACTCGTGCAGGTACGTCTGAACAAGCGGCATGTTGGCAAAGAACGGTTCGGCAACAATCGGACCCGTTTTCCCATGAGACGGCATGTTCTGCTCAAAATCAGCCTTGGCAATATGGATGAAGGCATCAAGCCTGAACCCGTCAACTCCATGATCGATCCAGAACTTGGCAATATCTGCCATTGAACGTCTCACTTCGGGATTTCTCCAGTTCAAGTCGGGCATCTTTTTGTCAAACAAGTGAAAGTAATAGACATCATCTGCTTGCGGATCCTTTTCCCAGACACTGCCGCCGAAAAACGAACCCCAGTTGTTCGGCAATTTGCCGTCCTTTCCTTTCGCCCACAGATAATAGTCGCGATAAATGCTGCGTTCTCCTGCAACTGCATCCTTGAACCACGGATGCCTGTCTGAAGTATGATTCATGACGAAATCCAAAATCACGTCCAGTCCGAGCGAATGTGCGATTTTGACAAATTCATCGAAATCATGCAGCGTGCCCATCTTTTCATCAAGTGCATAGTAATTCGAAACATCGTAACCGTTATCAATTTGCGGCGACACAAAGATCGGATTCAGCCAGATTGTATTTACTCCAAGATCCCTCAAATATTCCAGTTTTCCGATAATCCCCCTAAGATCTCCGATTCCGTCTCCGTTAGAATCCCGGAAGCTCTTCGGATATATCTGATAGATGATTCTGTCCTGATATTTCTTGATTCCCACTCAAAAAACCTTCCTTCTTCGCATGATACGTTCAATTATGAGTTTAAGGGCAGAACAAATTCTTCGCAAGCGTTTTCAAATTGTTAACGATAACAGTTTTCAGTCTCTCAATAACTTTTTAGGACGCATCCCTTCCGGCGCGTCGTCTCTCTTTTGACCAGCGTCGGATCAAGCAGCTTGAATCCCTGTTTTTTACCCTTCTGTTCGATTTTGCTGAGCAGCATCTCGCCGCAGATTTCACCCAGTCTGGCAACATCTTGCCTGACTGTCGTAAGCCTTGGCGACACGACCTGGTCCAAAAAGACCCCGTCATAACCGATGATTCCGTAATCGTCGGGAATGCTTGCGCCCTTTTCCAGAATTGCCCGCTCGATTCCGACGGCAATCCGGTCGCTCGCACAGATGAATGCCGTATTTTCTGGATACTTCCCCCAATTTCTCTGAAGCATTTCCTGGCTCTTATGCGAATGGTTTTCCACCCGCACGATTTCAGGCTCCTTTAAAGCTTCCTGCATCACCTGGATATAGCCGCGTTCTCGAGAATATTCGAACGGCTCCTTCAAGTCAATGCCGACAAAGACGACTTTGTCATACCCGCATGAAAGTGCATGGCTCGTTGCAAGCATCCCGCCTTTCTTGTTGTTCGTATCGACAAAATCATATCCGTAAAGATTTTCCCCGAATAAAATCAACGGTTTTTCGATTTGCGAAATCCACTCATAGTCGCTGTTTCTCATCCCCGTAATGATGTATCCATCGCATTCGCCAGGATCAAGGCTGTTGTCCGTTACAAGCTGCAACGAATACTGATGGCGGCTGAGTGCAAGCGAAATCCCAAGCAGAAGATTCATATAGTAAGGTTCAACGGTCGAAATTTCTTCCAGAATAAAGAATTTGACAATCTGCGTTCTGTTTCTGGCAAGAGCCTTTGCTGCAACGTTCGGACGATAATCCAGCTCATTCATTGCAGAAAAAACCAGTTTTTTCAATTCATCCGTCACCTGATCAGGATGGTTAATCACGCGCGAAACAGTCATTTTGGAAACATTTGCCCTTCTTGCCACATCTGCCAGAGTTGCCATTTTTAACACCCTTTTTCTAAATATAGTTTCTGCAGATATTATAGCACCATGTGCAATCGCTTGCACCTTTTATGAGTTCTTCTCTTCGATTTCCAATCGAAACATTTTCTGACATCAGCAGACCTTACAACCGTCATTGCCGGCACAAAAAAACAGCTGTCATCCCTGGCCACGTCCCTGAATCCAAAAACCGATTCTTCGGGTACGCATCATGCGGACAGCTGTTTTTCTGACTTATAGATTTTCCTTATGCTTCAAGTGCGATCAGATCTTCGCCATGCTTGACACTGGAGTTGTCGATTCTCACAACGGACTTGTAGTTCGGCGTATTCGTCACGATTACCATAACAGTCGGATCGTAGCCGGCATCCTTAACGGCAGCAAGATTGACCGTTCCCAAGACGTCGCCTTTTCTGACGCGCTGGCCTTGTGAAACGTTTGACGTGAAGTTTTCGCCCTTCAAGTTAACGGTGTCGATTCCGATGTGGAGCAGGACTTCCGCACCGTTGTCACCTTTGATTCCGTACGCATGCTTCGTTTCATAGGCAACCGTAACTTCGCCGTCAACCGGCGCATAGATCGTCCCGTCTTCGGGAATCACTGCAGCACCGTCGCCCATCATCCTTTGAGAAAAGACTTCGTCGTTTACTTCGCTTAAATCAACTGACTTGCCGTCGACCGGTGAGCAGATCTCTGCATTTTCCACGCCGGAAACGGCGGCTGATTCTGCCTTGACTGCCTTGACTTCTTCAGATTCTGCAGGTGCCTGAGGCGCAACCGGATTGAGCTGTGCTTCATGACTCTTGCCATATGCATATGTCAGAGCGAATGCAACTGCAAACGAGATGAGTTCGGCAACGACGTACATCGGAATTGACTTTGCATAAATCGAAAGGAAACCGAGGAATCCGGCTGATCCAAGGGAGGCTGCGATGACTTTGACAAAACCGGCAAATGCTGAAGCGATGCCTGAACCGATCAATGCGCAGAAGAACGGGAAGCGATATTTCAGGTTGACACCGAACAAAGCAGGTTCAGTAATGCCCAAAAGTGCCGAAACGCCGGCAGAAGACGACAAGCTCTTCATCTTCTTGTCCTTTGTCAGGAAGTAGATTGCAAAAGTTGCAGCACCTTGTGCAACATTGGCCATTGATGCAACGACGAAGATGAAGTCACCATAGCCATGACCGTTGCTGAATGCAGAAAGCAGCTGCGTTTCGATTGCCGGGAAACTTTGGTGAAGACCAGTCAGGACGATTGCCGAATAGCAAAGGCCGAACAGTCCCATGCCGATGAAGCTCGTCGTATCATAAAGCCAGACGACGCCGTTCGTGATCCAGTCAGAAACGGTGCGCATTACGGGACCAACGATCGTAAACGTCAAAAAGCCCGTAATCATTACCGAAAGCAGTGGCGTAAACGTAAAGTCTACCGCTGACGGAAGATGCTTGTGGAAGAACTTCTCCAGGACGGACAACAAATAAACGGCAGCCAGAACAGGAATTACCTGATAGTAGTAATTGTTCTGGGAAACCGCAAGTCCGAGAATGTCCCATGACTTGCCGGGAAGAAGGTTCGGTGAAGTCATGATCATCCCGATTGCGGCCCCGAGGAACTGGTTGGCGCCAAAACGCTTGGCAGCCGAAATGCCGACGAGTATCGGCATGAAGATGAACGGAGCGGCAGACATGAGCTGAATCATGTCTGAAAATCCCTTGACGTTCGGATACATTTCAACCAGGGCCTTGGCACCAAACAAACCTTTGGACGTCAGGAAATTATTCAATGCCATCAACAAACCGCCGGCTACCAAGGCCGGAATAATCGGAACGAAGATGTCTGACAACAGCTTGATGAAAGCCATGACCGGATTGAACTTCTTTCCCTGCTCAGCAACTTTTTTAAGCTCCTCCGTCGAAGCTTCCTTGAGCCCCGTCGCTTTGATCAGCTCATCGTAGACGTTGTTGACGTCCCCTGGTCCGATAATGATCTGGTATTGACCGTTTGTCTTGAAAGTTCCCTTGACGTCAGGATTTGCATCCAATGCTGCCTGATCAATTTTTGAATCATCCTTTAAGACAAGACGAAGGCGCGTAGCACAGTGTGCGGCGCCAACCATATTGTCGCGCCCGACGGCATCGATGACCTGTTGAGCAACCTTTTTGTGATCCATGATAGTCACACTCCTTTAATTAGTAACCTTTAAATTATGAATAATTGCCAAAAACAATGCTGTAAGCGTTTCAACATCATTTACAAATACTATGATAACGTATTTTCGAAATATGTCAATCGTTTATCATATTTTTTCTGATTTTTTTATAAAGTATTTCTAAAAACACGATTATACCAATATTTTTAGCATGTTAACCGATTGACATATAAGGCCTCGGAGGTTACAATTAAAGCATAATAAGACAACGTTTTCAATCTTTATATCATGAAAGGAAATTTACTATGGAATGGACAAGAGAACTGCGCTACAAATCCTATGCCGACTGGGGAGCAAAAACATTGCTCGATCTTCAGGCTCAGGCTGCAAACTCAGATTACAAACTGGGCTATCACATCATGCCGACTTCCGGATTGCTTAATGACCCGAACGGTTTTTCATATTATAATGGATACTGGCACGTATTTTACCAATCCTATCCCTTCGGACCGGTTCACGGTTTGAAATCATGGAATCACATGCGTTCAAGGGATATGGTTCATTGGGAAAACCTGGGCCTTGGCTTAACCCCCGATTTTGAATACGACAAGAACGGCGCCTACTCCGGCTCTGCACTTCAAGTCGGAGACAAGCTCTTCATCATGTATAACGGTAATTCAAGAGATGAAAACTGGGTTCGGCACCCATACCAGCTCGGCGCCTGGATGGACGGGGAAAACCGCATCGAAAAACTCCCTGAACCATTGATCAAGCAACCGGATCACGTCACAGAACATTTCCGCGATCCGCAAATCATCAGGCACAAGGATGAATACTATGTAATTATCGGTGCACAGGATGCGGAGCAAAAAGACGGACGCATCTCAATTTACCGCTCCAAAGACCTGAAGAACTTCGAAGACCTCGGATATCTTCATTTCACGGACGAAGACATGGGATACATGATTGAATGCCCGAGTCTTGTCTTCATCAATGACAAGCCGGTGCTCATCTTCTGCCCGCAAGGCATGGACAAGAACATCTGCTCATATGACAACATCTATCCGAACAACTACGTCATCGGAGATTCCATCAACCTTGACTCCGGAAATTTTGAAGCACACGACAAAACAATCAGAAACCTCGACGAAGGTTTTGACGTCTACGCTTCGCAGGCCTTCAACGCACCTGACGGCAAGGCATATCTCATCAGCTGGACGGGGCTTCCGGAAATCGAATACCCGACAGACGAGGAAAACTGGGCTCATTGCCTGAGTCAGGTCAAGGAACTTTCATTAACGGACAAGGGCGAGCTGATTCAGCGTCCTGTCAGGGCAATGGCCGACCTGCGCCATGACGGACTTCATTTGACTCAGGAACAGGGAAAAGACCACATTCAAGATCTCGTTTCCGATACGGGCAGCCAGTACGAATTAAAATTAACTTTAGATGCCGGCCAGAAAGGTATTTTACACCTCGAAAGGAACATTTCGAACAACCAGAGTCTGAAACTTGTCTTCGACACTGAAAACGGCAGTCTGACTCTTGACCGCGGAAGCAGCGGCAAGGTCTTCGCCACTGAATTCGGCACGACAAGAACGACTTCAATCGAGAAAAACGCTCCGCTCGAGCTTGACGTTTTCGTTGACAATTCGCTTTGCGAAATTTTCATCAACGGTGGCAGACAAACGATGACGGCACGTTTCTTCCCTGAAAGAGGTCAGAAGTCAATCGCAATCGAATCGCAGTCAGACGTCAAGTATCGAGGAACTTTCTGGAAAATGAAGAGCATCTGAATCACCTAGCGAAAGGACGATTTTCATGCGACCAAAACTGACCGATGTCGCCAAAAAGGCCGGCGTTTCCAAAACGACCGTTTCACGCGTCATCAACAACTACGGATATATCAGCGAAAAGACAAGACAACAGGTCTACCGCGCAATGAAGGAGCTCAACTATCAGCCGAATTCGCTTGCACGCTCACTTCACGGAAAGAGCACGCACCTGATTGGCATCATTTTTCCTTCGATCATGAACCCGTTTTATGCCGAACTGGTTCAGCGCGTCGAAGAAAAGCTTTTTGATGCCGGCTATAAGATCATCTTGTGCAACTCCGCCCAGAACAAGGAAAAAGAGCGCGACTACCTCAAAATGCTGATTGCAAATCAGGTTGACGGCATCATTGCCGGTGCCCACAATCTTGGCATCAATGAATACAAAAACGTCGGTCTGCCGATTGTTTCCTTTGACCGCTATCTGTCGGAAACGATTCCGACCGTCAGCTGCGACAACTACCAGGGAGGCATTACGGCCACAAGGGAACTTTACGAAGCCGGTGCGCGCCACATCTATTTTCTGGGCAACCCGCACCAAAGCGGAAATCCGACGGACAAGCGCCTCAAAGGATATTGCGATGAAATCGACCGGCTCAAACTGACGCGCCACACGCATACAGTCAGCTTTACCGAGTCCGCCTCGCTCAAAAGCTTTTCCATCAGGGAACTTTTGTCAAAAAGCGTCGCCGACGGCATCGTCTGCACTGACGACCTGACGGCTTTGCTCGTCCTGCAGGCAGCCCGCGAACTTGGCATCAGCGTCCCGGACGACCTGAAAGTCACCGGCTTTGACGGTACGGAACTCGTTTCAACTTATCATCCCGAACTTTCGACCGTCGTTCAGCCGCTTGAAGACATCGCCACGGTTTTAGTCAATCTTCTGCTTGAACGCATCAAGAAACCGGATGAAAAACTCAAGCAAATGGAATACGTCCTGCCTGTCACCTTTAAAAAGGGCGCATCAATCGGCAAGTTTTCCGGACAGTGATATTCGGTGCATGAAATAAAGAATCCGCATATGAAAAGAGACTGAAAAAAGTCCCGGATGATTGCAATTAACTGCGAATTTCATCCGGGACTTTGTGTATGCGGCGTTAAATGTGTGCTTTGACCGTAACCAAGGGCTGCATTTTACGGGCAAATCCCAAAAATCGCCGTTTTGCCCGTAATCCCATCTTGACACCCTGATTGAGCAGGCGATGCGCAGATACGGCACTGCATCTGACAAACAAGGGACTATCCATAATTTTGGCCTGCTTTTCCCGTCACACCCTGAGGTTGAACGCCTGACAGATTTCTGGCCAAAGTAAAAACGCATATGATTCATAATCTCCTCCATGAATCATATGCGTTTTGAACTCAGGATATAGTTTTTCCAGTATTTTTGCGGCTAGTTTACAATCGCTTCGCACGAAACGCCGAAATGATCGCTGATTGCCGGCGTTTTCCTGCCATCAAACACGACCCTGCTCGTTTGTGGAACAAAGTTTTTCGTTGCAAGGATAAAATCGATTCTCAAGGCATCCTTGTTGCCTTCCCAGCCGTCAATGTCTGCTTCAATCGTATTTTCGCCTTCTTTAACGGCAGCTTCCGCATACGTGTCATGCAATGAAATCCTGCTGTCAAGAACTGCCTGATAGCCCTTCGTGTTTGCCGGGTTATTGAAATCTCCCATAACCACAAGGCTTTCTCCTTGAGAAGCCAATGCTTTCACTGCATTTTCCCACTCGTCAAGGAACCCGTCCCTGAGCCATGAAAAATGCACGCTTGCAACGCAGGTCTTCCTGCCGTCGACAACTGTCTGGCAAAAAAGCATCTTACGTGTATGATAATCCAACGGATCGGAACTTTTTGAAACCAGCACACTTAAAGCTTCGAGGGGCTCCTTTGACAAAACTGCAACGCCTTCGTTGAAACGGTCATACCCGATGTGGTTGTATGCATAGCTCCAGTAGTACACCGCTCCCTTTTCAGCAAGATATCTCACAAGCTGCAGCCCGTAATTGTCCTCGTGGATTGCGATTTCACCTGCAACAGGACAATATCCCGGCAGATCCTGAGTCGTGCCGGAAGTCATCAGTTGATTCACCTCCTGCAGACATACGATGTCATAATCACCGTCAAGGATTTCATCTCCCAGAATCTTCAACTTGTTCTCAACGTCTTCGCCCAGCAGGCTGTGCGTATTCAATGTTAAAAATTTAGCCATCTTTGCGTATTCCTTTCAAAAAAGCCAGGAAATAACTATTCCCCGGCTTCGTATTTAATCATTAAAGCTCAACTGACCCGACGACTGTCTTGGCAGAAATCTGACCAAGCCTGTCAATTCTGACCTCTTTGACGGCATCCATATTTGTGAATGCGACCACAATCGTCGTGCCCCTGCCGGCCTGTCTGACCTTGTCCCAGTCGCAGACCGCAAGCAGGTCTCCGGCGTTCACGGTCTGTCCTTCCTTTACTTTAACATCGAAAGGTTCGCCTTTCAATTCAACGGTATCAAGTCCCATATGAACGAGCACTTCAAGTCCGCTGTCGGTCAGCAGTCCAACGGCGTGCTTTGTTGGAAAGACGTTCGTGACCTTGCCTGAAACCGGTGCGCAGACTTCCGTTCCGGTTGGTTCGACCGCAAAGCCGTCACCCATCATCTTCTGTGAAAATACAGGGTCCTTGACATCAGTGATCCTGATTGTTTCACCGTCAGCCACGCTGGCAATGCTTTCAGTCACACCCTTGTATTCAACGTGCTTTTCTTCAGAAGAAGCACTTCCGGAAACGTCAACCTTTGGAATTTCAACTCCGGAATCAAGCAGATCCTGGACGTCGGACTTCAAAACGTCTGCCTTGGGCCCGTAAACAGCCTGAATACCGTTGTCCTTGACGACAAGCCCCAAGGCTCCGGCATGTTTCCAGGCATTTTCATCACCGACTTCGGCTGCATCCTTGACCGTAACGCGCAGACGGGTCATGCAGGCATCAACGTCGACGATGTTTTCGCGGCCGCCGAGCAGGTTGATGATCTTGACGATTTGAGAATCAGGATCCGCTTTCCCGTCCGCTGTCACGGCTGATCCGGTTGATTCGGATGAATCACCGTCATTGTAGTTGCCGTTTCGACCAGGAGTTGCAAAGTTGAACTTCCTGATCATGAAGTTTGCAATGAAGTACATTACCACGCCAAAGAGAATCGATACCCAGATGAAGTTCAAAACGTCACCCAGAAGTCCTGCCTTGATTGCCATCGGAGTTCTCGTCAGAAATTCGATGTTGCCGAATGAGTGAACACGCAGATGAACGAGGTCGGACATTGCAAATGCACAGCCCTGAACTACGGCGTATACGAGGTAAAGCGGCATTGCGACGAACATGAACATGTATTCAAGCGGTTCCGTAACACCTGTCAGGAAAACGGCAAGTGCGGCAGAAACATACATTGACTTGTACTGTTCCTTCTTGTCCGGATCAACGTTGCGGTACATCGCATAGCAAAGTCCCATCAATGTACCTGTGGCACCGATCATCTGACCGACCTTGAAGCGGGCCGGAGTCCAGTGTGACATTACATAGTGATACTTGGCGATGTGGCCTGCGCCATGCAGGTTGACGAGGTCAGTTGCCCATGCGAGCCAGAGCGGATCCTGTCCGAACACCTGATGACCTGCCTGAGCGCCTGTCAGGCATGTGTAGGTTCCACCAAGTGACGTGTAGTTGATTGGAATCGTCAGCATGTGGTGCAGCCCGAATGGAAGAAGCAGACGTTCAAGCGTCCCGTAGAGGAACGGTGCAATGAAGCGTGCATTTTCCTTGGAGTTGGCAATCCATGTGCCGAACCCGTTGATACCGGATTGAATGACCGGCCAGAATGCTGCCAGAAGCAATGCAACGATTGCAGAACGGAAGATAACCACCAGAGGAACGAAGCGCTTACCATTGAAGAATGACAAGGCATCCGGAAGCTTGCGGAAGTTGTAGTACTTGTTGTATGCCGTGGCACCGACGAATCCGGCGATGATGCCGACGAAGACGCCCATGTTCAGTGCGGGCGCTTCCAGGACATTGATGAAATAATCAGCTACGGCAATCTTCGTTCCGAAGATCGTATGTACGTAGGCATGACCGTTTGTAATCATGTCGCTCGTAATTCCGTATACGGCACCAGTAATCTTGTTGAGGAAAATAAATGACAGTCCGGCGGCAAAGGCACCACCGGCACGGTCCTTGGCCCAGCTTCCGCCGATTGCCAATGCAAAGAGCAGGTGCAGGTTATTGATAACACCCCAGCCGATCTGTTCGATTACACTGCCGACAGTGACGAGAATTGCCGCATTCTGATCAATCATCGGAATCGTTTTGCCGATACTGATCATCAAACCGGCTGCAGGCATAACAGCGATAACGACCATCAGACACTTGCCGAATTTTTGCCAGAATTCGAAGCTGAAGATCTTTTTAACTGAATCCTTCATCTTATATAAAACCCCTTTAGTAAAATAATTGCAATATTTAAAACCGTTGCATGAGGAAAGCCGCTCTTTCCTATGCAACCGATTTCATCAACAATTCTTATTATATCCCATTCAGCATTTTTGTAAACCCTTTTATTATGATTTCTTTAAAAAATCGCAAAAAACGGCCCCAATCTATGCACTCGTTTGCATTAGGGCGGTTATTGCCTAGATGCGGCATGATAGTTGGGCAAGGCCCAGAACAAGAAGAAATCAATCTTGAATGCGCTGTCAATTTAGTGTTCCATTTTCCAGAACATGAGGATATAATTGATTATGTAGCAACTATGATGAATTGACTTCAGACACTGTGACCCGCATCAGTGGTGAACATTTTGAAGCATTGCGCAATGCAGTTTCATAGGATTGACTTAATTTGAAAAGAGGTCCAAAAATGTATAGAAAAGAAATTCCCGAAGGCTTTCCGGAAAATTTCCTGTGGGGAGGAGCAACTGCCGCAAACCAGCTCGAAGGAGCCTGGAACGTCGGCGGCAAAGGCCTGACAACTGCAGAGGTCGTCAAGAAAGCTTCCAGCAGAACAGAACTTTCAATGAATGATGTCACTAAGGAAAGCATTGCCGAAGCCATTGCCGATAAAACGGACAAGCTGTATCCAAAGCGGCGTGGAATCGATTTTTACCATCACTACAAGGAAGATATCGCTCTCTTTGCGGAAATGGGCTTCAAGGCATTCCGTCTTTCGATTGCCTGGGCACGTATTTTTCCTAACGGTGATGACGAAGTTCCGAATGAAGAAGGACTTGAATTTTATGACTCTGTATTTTCCGAGTGCAGAAAACACGGCATTGAACCCGTTGTCACGCTTTCTCACTATGAAATGCCGCTTGCTCTGACGCTCAGGCAAAACGGCTGGGCCGACCGCAGGACAATCGATGCCTTCGTGCGCTATGCAGAGACTGTTTTCAAGCGTTACAAGGGCGTTGTCAAATATTGGATGACTTTCAATGAAATCAACTCCTCGACCTGGGGATTCACGGGAACCGGTGCCGTTGACAGCGACCTGAGCACGACAGAGCAGCTCAATCTGCGCTATCAGGCTCTCCACCATCAGTTTGTCGCAAGTGCCAGGGCCGTGCAGATCGGTCATGAAATTGATCCCGAAAACAAAATCGGCTGCATGATTGCGCGCATGCAGACTTATCCGAAGACCTGCAACCCGGCCGATGTCAGAGCAGCTCAGCTTCAGGACGAGCTGAACCTGTTCTTTACCGACGTTCAGGTTCGCGGCGAATATCCGGAATACATGAACCGATACTTCAGGGAAAACGGCATCGAACTTTCCATGAATCCTGAAGATGAAGAGGAAATCAGGAAAGGCACGGTCGACTACCTTGGTTTCAGCTATTACATGTCAACCGTGACGTCAGATGCTTCAAAAGTCGAAAAGGCCAACGGCAATTTTGCCCTGGGTGAACCGAACCCTTATCTTGAATCAAGCGACTGGGGCTGGCAGATTGATCCAATCGGTCTTCGCGTGGCTCTGAACGAATACTGGGACCGTTACCGCGTCCCGTTGTTCATCGTTGAAAACGGTCTGGGCGCACTTGATAAAATGGACGAGGACGGACATATTCATGATCCGTACCGCATCGACTACATGAAGAAGCACATCATTCAGATGAAAGAGGCCATCAAAGACGGTGTCGACTTGATGGGCTACACGATGTGGGGACCAATCGATCTGATTTCCGCATCGACTTCTGAAATGTCCAAGCGCTACGGCTTCATCTATGTTGACCAGGACGATGAAGGAAACGGTACGCTCAAACGTTACAGGAAGGACTCGTTTTACTGGTACAAGAAGGTCATCGCTTCAAACGGTGAAGATCTGGACTAATCAGCAGCAAGAAGAATCCGGAGAAAACAAAAAGCCTGTGATTGAATTTTTCATATTCAATCACAGGCTTTTTATGTACAGTACACAGAACAAACGCAATTCATCCTGAATTATGACTTTACAGTCCCTGGAAATCATATCAACATCCTTGCAGATTCCATTCGTCATTGTGTAAAAATATTTTCAAAGCAAAAAACGCCAACCATCACGGCTGACGAAACAATCTGCATGGCAACGTCCTACCCTCACAGGGGGCGATCCCCCAACTACTCTCGGCGCT
>NZ_DAIUCE010000039.1:0-16221 GCF_036846325.1 Ligilactobacillus sp.
ATCGGGGCGGTTATCCGCATTTCAAGAACCGGCACTCCTTACGCCAGTCCTATACAGGACGTTCGACCTGTAAGGTGCTCGCCCGGCGAAGAATGCAATTGCCCAAACTGGGCAGCATTCGTACAAGCAGGACTGGTCTTGTCGGTGATGCCAAGATCAAGCGTTACACCGTCAGCTATGAACCGACAGGCCGTTACTATCTGTCGTTGCAAGTTGAAGCCGAAGTTAATCAACTACCTAAGACTCATCAATCAGTCGGTCTGGACATGGGCCTCGCTAATCTGGCAATTAGTTCTGACGGTATCAAGTACAGAACTTTTAATGCAGAATGGTTGGAAAAACAAGTCATTCAATGGCAACGCAAATATGCCAGACGTCGTTACCTTGCTCAATGCCAGGTGTGGAAGTGGAATCATAACCGCTCTGACCATCTGGAAGAGCTTGATGATTATTCCAACTGGCAGCGTGCAGGAGTCAATAAAGCCCGCTGCCAGCAACGGATTGCCAATAAGCGCAGAGACTACCTTCATAAGCTGACAACTGACTTAGTCAGGAACTATGACGTGATTGTAATCGAAGATTTGAAAACCAAGAATCTGCAGAAGAATCACCACCTGGCCAGGTCAATTGCTAATGCAAGCTGGTATCAATTCCGCGCAATGCTGGAATACAAGTGCGCCTGGTACGGCAGACAATTAGTTGTAGTGAAGCCTGACTACACCAGTCAGATCTGTTCGAACTGTGGCTTTAACAGCGGGAAAAAACCGCTGGAAGTCCGCGAATGGACGTGTCCGAAGTGCGGCATTCACCACGACCGGGATGTTAATGCGGCAGTTAACATCCTGCACAAAGGTTTAAAAGCCATTGGCCAGGGACTGGCCTTGGTAAAATAACGGAGTTCTGTAAGTCAGGTAGCTGGAATACCAGCGCAACATCCTGAATACTACTTCGTGTTCCCAGAAGCTCGGTCATTTATGGCCGAGTAGTTCACCAATACTGTGAACGATTAAAATAGTGACGGAAGAGATACTTCGTAATTTTCGGATAATTCTTTGACAAAATTCAGAGTTGAAACACAAATGCGCATTTTTGCATGGTATAATGGTTTCGTAAGTGCGCAGCTGAAAATTCGATCCGAAGAGAATGCTTGTGCCGACAATTTTAAATTCCAATAGATGGAGGAAGTATGAAAGACATGCAAGAAAATGCTGGAATCAAGCTTTTCGCGCTTAATTCAAATCAAGAATTGGCTGAAAAGATTGCTGAAGAAATGGGCGTTGAACTTTGCGATGCATCCGTCAAGCACTTTAGCGACGGCGAGATTCAGATTAATATCAATGAAAGCGTGCGTGGTGATGACGTATTCATCATCCAATCAATTTCTGATCCGGTCAACGAAAACTTTATGGAACTGATGGTCATGATGGATGCTTTGCGTCGTGCCAGCGCGGGTTCGATTAATGCCGTTATTCCGTATTACGGCTATGCTCGTGCCGATCGCAAAGCAAGAAGCCGTGAACCGATTACTGCCAAGCTCATTGCCAACTTTATTTCCTTGGCAGGTGCAGATCGAGTCGTGACATTGGATCTTCATGCCGGCCAATTGCAGGGGTTCTTCAATATTCCGGTCGACCATCTTTTAGCGATTTATACGCAAGCTCGTTACTTTAAAGAAAGCGGCATTGCTGATGACGTGGTTGTCGTTGCACCAGATCATAACAGCGTTAAATTGGCGCGCAATTTGGCGGAACTTTTGAAAGCACCGATTGCAATCGTTGACAAACGTGATGCTGCGCGTGTTGATGAAGCAGACATCATCGGTGACGTCAAAGGACACAAGTGCATCGTTTTTGACGACTTGATCGATACCGGCGGCAAGATGGTCGATGCCGCAACCGCTCTCCATGCTGCCGGTGCTACAAAAATTTATGCATGCGCAACGCATCCGATTTTCTCCGGAAATGCCGTAAAAGAATTGGGAGCTTCAGCCTATGACGAGGTCGTTGTTACGGACACGATTGCCATTTCTGAAGAAAAGCAGTTTGACAAGCTTCGCGTCCTTTCTGTCGCACCGATTTTTGCAAAGGCAATTTCTCTCATCTATCACAATCAATCGGTGGATGCGTTGTTTGATAAGAGTGATAGTATTTAGACAAGGTGTGAAGCCGAACGCCACAACTGAATAATGATTTTAAATCCGTGCCATGACTGGTGCGGATTTTTCATTATAGGATCCGATTTCTGCCAAATGCAGTGCTGCGTAACGCCTGCTTAATCAGGCGCCGGAAGCGTACAAAAAATGGCGCCGATAACAATCAGCGCCGGTCAACCACCATCATTCCTGAAATCTCAATCCTGCAGGCAGAACGCTTGTTTATGCATCAAAATGATGATAAGATTGAGATTAACTGATAGTAACAAAGGGATGATTTTAAGATGACAAAAGATTTAACAAATGCAGATCTGGAAAATTTTCAAAGTGCTTATGAACAGACTCCATGCGCTGACGTAATTGCGAGGGCGGTTCAGGAAAACGGCGTGACGGCGGCAAGCAAGAACTTTGCTGCCAAGGCCGGCCATGACCATGTCTTTTCCATTGAAGTCGAAACCGGAAAAATCACGAACCAGAAGAAGAGCGGACGCTGCTGGCTGTTTTCGACTCTCAACATGCTTCGTCAGCAGGTGGCAAAGGACTTGAAGGTCAAGGACTTCGAGTTTTCGCAAAATTATGATTCCTTCTACGATCGTTTGGAAAAGGCCAACATGTTTTATGAAAAGATGATCAGACTCGCCGGTAGTTCAGATGATGACCGCGAGTATCTGTTTGAACTTGACTGGGGCGATGAAGACGGCGGCCAGTTTGCCAATGCGGCTGCCCTGATCAGCAAGTACGGTCTTGTTCCGAAGAGCGTGATGCCTGAAACGTTCGTCAGCGAAAATACGAGCGAATTGAATGACGTTTTGAATCTTAAAATCAAAAAGGATGCGCTTGAAATCCGCAAGATGAAGAAAGCAGGCAGGACTGAAGAGGAGATGCGTGCCTTCAAGCTCGAAAAGATGAAGGAAGTCTACCGCATGCTGGTTTATGCATTCGGAAAGCCGCCTGTCAGGTTTGACTTCGAATATCGTGATGACGACAATCAGTATCACATTGACAGAAACCTGACTCCAAGGGAATTCTTCGACAAGTACGTGCATGTCGACTTCAGCGACTACATCGATCTGGCGAATGTGCCTGATCACGAAATGTACAGAAATTACAGTCTTCCAAATCAGGATTACATTTTTGAAGGAGATCACGTCACGTTGGTCAACGTTCCGGTTGAAGAACTCAAGACTGCCGTCATTGACCAGCTCAAGAGCGGCAAGGTCGTTTGGTTCGGGTGTGACGTCTTGAAGGACATGGACAGGGAAAACGGCGTGCTTGACACGGAACTGTTCAAGAAAAGCGAGTTGTTCGATGTCGATCTGAGTCTCGACAAGGCCGGCCGTCTGGCTACTCGTGTCGGCAAATGTTCGCATGCGATGGCAATCACCGGAGTCGATCTTGTGGATGACAAGCCGGTCAAGTGGAAGGTCGAAAACTCATGGGGCGAAAAGAACGGCAACAAGGGTTACTTCATCATGACGGATGACTGGTTCGATGCTTACGTCTATCAGGTTGTCGTTTTAAGGGAATTTGCAACAGACAGGCAAAGAGAAATTGCTCAGACGGAACCGGAGCCGCTCAAGCCGTGGGATTCGTTGGGCTAAAGGCTGACATTGGCTTAAAATCGGCAATGCTTTTGCTGATTTTAAGCTTTTTTTGTGCTGAAATGCAGAGCTTGAACCGACTTTGCCGATTCAAGAAAATTTTGAGCAGCGACAGGGACGAATCAGGTCATCCGTGCCGGATTCTTACCTGAAAAAGCAGCATGAATTTCAAGGCGGGGAATTTCATTGTCGGCTCAGTTTAGGCTATAATGTAATTATCATTAAATTGAATCGGGGGGATCCAGTTGGGTTTAGGATTTATTTTGGGCAATGCCTCGAAGGATCATCAGCAGGAGGATTTCGAAAAGCTTGCCGGGTGGCGAAGAGAAAACCCGAACCGGATGGTTTACTATATCGTTCCGAACCACATCAAATTCGAATCTGAAGTCAATGCGCTAAAGTACATGCGGAAGACTTTTTCTCAAGATGAGGGAATATTTGCGGCGCATAATCTGCAGGTCTTTTCGTTTACGCGCCTGGCCTGGTATTTTATGAAGGATACGCCTGCATATCAGATTCCAAGAATTACTTCGGCGGGATCAAACATGATCATTTACCGGATCCTGCGTGATTTGAAAGATGAACTGCAGGTCTTTTCCGGTGAAGAGTCACAGCCCGGATTCATAACCCAGCTTGCCAGACAGATGACGGAGCTTCAAAACGGCTGCATCATGCCGGAAGACGTCATGAAGATGGTTGAAAAACTTCCGGGGGAAGCCTTGGGATCCAAAGCGCTGTTGAAGTCAAAACTGCATGATCTGGCGCTTGTCTATAAGCGTTTCATCGAAATGACTTCCGGGCGTTACCTGGCAAATACGGAAATTCTGACCGAACTTACGCAATATCTGGAGAAGATCGACCTTAAGGACAGCTGTTTTCTGATCAGCGGTTTCAACCAGATGACCGCAAGGGAAATGCTGCTGGTTGAAAAGCTGATTGAAAATGCAGAAAACGTCGTCGTCGATCTGGTTTTGAATCATCCTTACGTTGACGAGCCTCCAAAGTCCGGCGACTTGTTCTATCGTGCCGGAAATTTGTATTATCAGCTCTGTTCCCATGCTCACAAGGATAAGATCCCCGTCATGATTGATTCATATGCAAAAGAGACAAGGGTTTCGCAGGATTTATGCAGACTTGAAGATTACTGGATCGATTCCGTTGCCGGATTCTCGGCAAAGGGAAATGAAGCGCTTGAAAATGATTCGGTCAGGATCTATGGCGCCGGGACGAGGATGGAGGAAGTCAGGTTTGCCGCGGCGAAAATCCGCCAGATGGTTGCCGTTGAAGGCTACCGATACAAGGATTTTCTGATTTTGACGAGGCATTTGGACTTGTACAGGAACGTGCTGGAACCGGTTTTTGCCAAAGCCGAAGTGCCGATTTTCGTCGACTTGCAGAAAAAGGTTTCCGATCATCCCCTGGTTGAACTGCTGAATGCCCTGTTTGCGGTCAAACGGCGCCATTATCGCTATAATGACATGATGCGGCTTCTTAAGACCGAATTGCTGATTCCAAAGGGCTTAAAGGTTGAAGCCTATCGCAGGATGCTTGATCAGACCGAAAACCTGATTTTGAAATTCGGCTACGAGGGAAATGCCTGGCTCAGGGAAAAGGACTGGATCTACTATCGTTTCGGTGAAAGCGACTTTGGAACGAGAACAGATGCCGAAGACCGCATTACGAAGGAAGTAAACGTCATCAGACACTATGTCGGGAAAATCCTGCCGCCGTTTTTCAAGCAGCTCGATGAAGCTGAAAACGGGCGCGAGGCAGCAGTCTGCCTGGTAAACTTCCTGGTTGACAACGGGGTCAGGAAAAGACTTGAAGACTGGCGTCAGAATCTGATGGAACAAGGACTTTTGCAGGAATCGGAGCGCCCTGAACAGGTCTGGAATCTCTTTTGTCAGATGATGGATGAATTTGTCGAAAATCTCGGCGATCTGCCGTTTGAAGAAGAAGATTTCCTGAATCTGCTTCAGACCGGGTTTGATGCGGGCGAATACCGGAGAGTGCCGGCCTCGCTTGATGAAGTTGCGGTTTCTGAAACGGGGATGGTTCAGCCGGCTGACCGCAAAGTCGTTTTCATGATCGGCTCAACCGATCTGGTCATGCCGGACAGGATTCAGAACAAGTCGCTGCTTTCTGACGGCGACCGCAGTCTGATGATTGAAGGCAAACTGCTTTCGGAAGATCAGGTGCTTGATGAGACTTCGGAAAAAAGCATGTTGTCGGAACCGCTGCTGAATTATCTGGCATTCCTTTCCCCGACGGAAAAACTGATCTTCACGTACCCTCACGGAAACGATGCTGACGGCGGAATGAAAATGTCGCCTTACGTTGAGCGGATCAAGCAGCATTTCCTGCTCGAGGAGCTTGAAATCTCTGAATTTGACAAGCTCAGCACGCCGAAGGGCACGATTGAGGATTTAGTTCGCGAAATCAGACGTCATGCTGATGAAAAGAGCTCCGTGCCGGCCTTTTGGAAGCAGGTTTATGCGAAAATGAAGACGGCTGATTCCGAAATGACTGAAAAAGTCATGAACAGTCTGCGCTACCGCAATGTTCCGGAGCAGCTGACCGCACAAAACGCGCGCCGGCTTTACGGCAAGGAATTGAACACGTCCATTTCAAAGCTTGAGACTTTCTACAAGAATCCGTATGAATACTTCCTGAGATATGGACTGGGGCTGATGGAACGTGATGTGTTTGAAATGTCCGCAGCCAATACGGGAAGCTACTTTCACGCCGTGCTTGACGCGTTTTTCCGGCTTCTTTCCAAAAACAACCTGACGCTTCGGGATCTGTCTTCAGAGCAGTTTAATGAAATTTTCGAGGAAACGACAGGCCTGGTCTCGAACGATCCGCAGTTCATGATTTTGAAAAGCTCCAGTCGCATGGGCTTTATCGAGCGTCTTTTGAACGACACGCTGTCGCAGACGCTCCGGGCCGTGCGCAATCAGAGAAACTACGGTCACGTCAGGACGCTCAGAACCGAGGCCCTGTTTGGTCACGTCGGCGTCGAAGAAGGCCTCAGGGGACTTGGAATCAGGACGCCTGAGGGCAATCAGGTCAACGTTCGCGGCAAGATTGACAGAATCGACGAAACAATCGGTGCGGGAGACAGGTTTCTGGGCGTCGTCGATTACAAGTCAGGGGCAAGGAAGTTCAATTATGCTCAGGCATATTACGGAATTGCGCTGCAGCTTCTGACGTATCTGGATGCGCTGGAGCAGAATGCCGAGCTGGTTTTGCCAAACGAACAGTCCAGGCTGGCCGGAGCCCTGTACCTGCATTTGCAGAATCCGCGTCTGAAACCTTCCGAGGTAAAGGAAGATGAGCAGAAAACGCTCATTGCAAGTCACGGATATCAGGGACTGCTGGTGTCTGATCCGAATCTGCTGAGTATGCTTGACGAAACAGTCGAGGAAAAAAGCTCATCGCTGTTTCTGCCTTTCAAGCGCCTTGCCAACGGCTCATATCAAACGACCAATTACATGCAGAGAACCTTGATTTCTCAAGACGACCTGGAACTTCTGCTCAAACATAACCGCAAGATGATTGCCAATGCATGCGACATGATTTTTGACGGCAGAATCGACCTTTATCCCGCCAGATGGTCGTCCGGCATCACGGCTCTGCAGTATTCTCCGTTCAAGTCAATCATGCAGTTTGATGCAATGCTTCCGGAAAACCGTTATTTCGTGATACCTTCCGTCGGCGCGGCGGAAGTCTTGAATTCAATCAGGGAAGGGGATTAAGATGGCTTTTAAATTCACTCAGGGACAGTCACAGGCGATTCATGAAAGCGGACATGACATTTTGGTTTCAGCTTCTGCCGGTTCCGGGAAGACCAGGGTTCTGGTTGAACGGGTGGTTGAAAAGATCAGTCATGGCATCGACGTTGACCGTCTGCTGATTCTGACCTTCACCGAAGCGGCTGCCAGGGAAATGAAGGAACGAATCCAGAAGGCATTGAGGGAAGCCTGCAACCGGACGGAAGACGAGCATCAAAAGGCTTTTCTGATCAATCAGCTCGTCAAGCTCAATACGGCAGACATCAGCACGATTGATGCCTTTTGTCTCAAATTCATCCAAAACTACTACTACAAGGCATCCCTGGATCCGTCCTTCCGGCTTCTGACCGATCAGACCGAAAGAAGACTGCTGAGAGAAGACGTCCTGAACGACTTGCTTGAAGAATTATATGGTCAAAATGACGATGATTTCATCGAACTGGCAGAGAACTTCTCAAATGACCGCAGCGATGACGGCCTGACGGAACTCATCATGAGAGTCTTTGACTTTGCAAACGTCAGTCCTGATCCTGAAAGCTGGATCAAAGGCCTGCCGAAAGCGTATCAGACCGGCACGAAGGACTTTACCGAGAGTGCATTTTTCAAGGAGAATCTCCTGCCGATGCTCGTTGAGAAACTGCGGAGGCTTGCAGTCAGCATGGAAAAGGCACGCATCACGATGCAGGAACGGGACGAAACATTCTTTGCAAAGCAGATTGCGCTTTTTGAAGACGAGGGCAGGCGGTACGAAAGTTATGCAAAAATGCTGGAAGACGGCGTTGACTACGCCACGCTGCAGAAAAACTTTGCCGAAATGAGCTATGCGCGTTTTCCGAACACGAAGAGAACTGACGATCCACTGCTTTCGGAAACAAAGGAAAGCGTCAAGGCGGTCCGCGACGAAGCCAGGAAGATCTTTACGGAAAAAATCGTTCCGGAATACTTCGCCGTTTCAGCCGCCGATCTGGAACAGGCCCTGAAACAGGCATATCGGCTCGTCAAAAAGCTCAGCGAAGTCGTCTTGAAGTTTGCAGATGACTATCAGAAGGAAAAAAGAAGCCGGCGGGTGCTTGAATTCAGTGACCTGGAGCACTATACGCTGTCGATTCTTAAGGAAAACGAGGATATCAGGCGGGATCTGGAAGAGCGCTACGAAGAGATCATGGTCGACGAATATCAGGATACCAATCAGCTTCAGGAGACGATTCTGACGACGATTGCAAGAAAATCCCCGGGCAACATGTTCATGGTGGGCGACGTCAAGCAGTCGATTTATGGTTTCCGTCTGGCCGATCCGGGATTGTTTCTTGAAAAATACAGGCGCTACGCAACCGATGAGACGGATGGACAGCGCATTATTCTGGCGGAGAATTTCCGCTCCGTCAAAAACGTGGCATCAATCACCAATCTGATTTTCAGTCAGATCATGAGCCGGGAAGTCGGCGAAATGGATTATGACGACAATGCGCAGCTCGTGTATGGCTCAGGCGATTATCCGGAAGAACAGCCGACGGCGGAAATACTGCTGTATTTTGACGAAGGAAGCGAAAAAGCGGAAAAGACAACCGGAAAGATGCGCTGGGACATGACGGAAGAAAATCACGAGTCGATGGATGCGGACTTCACGATCGAAAGCGCGGCGCAGGGACAGATGCTGGCGACGGCGGAAAAGATCAGGCAGCTGGTTGATTCCGGGTTTGAAGTCTATGATCGCGGGCAGGGTAAAATGAGAAAGGTCAGATACGGAGATATCGCCGTCTTGTCCGGAACTCACGGCAATCATCTGATTTTGTCGGAAGAATTCAAGCGTCTTGGAATTCCCTACAAGGTTCAGAAATCTGAAAACTATTTTCAGACAACGGAACTTCGAATCATGCTGGCACTGCTCAACGTGATCGACAATCCGCGCCAGGACATCCCGCTTGTCGCCGTGCTTCGCTCGCCAATCGTCGGGCTGAACGAAAACGAGCTGGCTCTTCTTCGGATCAATGACCGCTCAGGCGACTATTATCAGGCGCTGTTGAAATTTTACGAGGAATCTCCGGGTCAAAATCAGGAATTGCATGATAAAGTCAGAAAATTCATGGAAATGCTTGAAAGATTCCGGACGCTGGCTCGTCAGAACGAGCTGTCGACCTTGATCTGGAAGATTTACGATGAAACGCATTTTTTGGAATACGTCTCCGGGATGCCCGGAGGAAGCCAGCGTGCGGCCAATCTTCATGCGTTGTACGAGCGTGCCGCAGCATACGAGAAAACTAGTTTCAAGGGACTGTTTCAGTTCATCCGCTTCATCAACAAGATGCAGGATCAAAACGAGGATCTGGCGTCCGCATTGAATGAAGCAGGCGATGACGTCGTCAGCGTCATGACGATTCACGGAAGCAAGGGGCTGGAATTTCCGGTGGTCTTTCTGGTTGATGCGACAAAGCGTTTCAATACCGACAGTCTGAAGGGCAGGTATCTGCTGAATGAAACGGACGGCGTGTCGATCACCTGCCTCAATCGCAGGACACGTGTCGAAACCGTCACTCCGATGCAGTCGTATGCAAAGGAAAAAGCGGCAAGAAAGCTTTGCGCAGAGCAGATGCGCCTGCTTTACGTTGCCTTGACGCGTGCCGAGCAGAAGCTCTTTATCGTGGCCGGATATAAAAACGAAGACGATGCCTTGAGCAGGTGGAAGCAGGCGAAAAAAAGCGAGGATCTGCTTTTGAGTGCCGACGTGCGCGAAAATGCCGCCTGCTTCATGGACTGGATTGGTGCCGCCCTTTATCGCGAACGGAATTTTTGCAGGAGGTTTGACTGTTCTGATGACGTCAGACCGTGTCATTATCTTGACAAATTCAGTGCCGAGTATGAATTTGAGAAAATCGGCTTCGATGAGCTGTCGAAGAATGCCGGCAGCCGGCAGCTCGATTTAAGTGAATGGCTGAAAGACCAGGCCGGTGAGGAACTGGATGCAGATGATGCCGACTTCATCAACAAAGTGATGACTTATCGGTACGGGCATGAAGGCCTTGTCAAAACTGCGGCATACCAGTCGGTTTCTGAAATCAAATCGGCATTTGCGGATCCTGATGAAAAGGCCATGAGCAGGTTTGACCCGGGCGAAAATGAAGAAGAAAGGGCCAACCGATTCGTTTCGAAGATGGAATTGCCGAAGTTCATGTCACATGAAGAAAAAATCAGCGGCGCAGCGATTGGGTCTGCCGTTCACCTGGTGATGGAAAAACTGGATCTGACGGAAAAGCCGGACGAATCTGCCGTCAGGGAAAAGATTTCAGAACTGGTCGAAGGCGGCGTTTTGAACGAGGAGGTCGCAGGAAGGATACAGATCAGCGAAATCTGCCGTTTCTTTGAAACCGATCTGGGCAGGATGATTCTTGAAAAGCATGACTTCGTCAGAAGAGAAGTTCCGTTTTCCCTGCTGATTCCCGCAAACGAGATTTTTGCGGGTCTGAGCGAACCGGACCCTGTGCTTGTGCACGGAATCATTGACGGATACGTTGACGATGGGACGAAAGTCGTCTTGTTCGACTACAAGACGGATCATGTTACGGAAGAAAACGTTTCTGAAGTCAAAAAGCGCTATGCCGGACAGATTGAGCTTTATTCAATGGCGCTGAAGAGCATCTTGAACAAACCCGTTGATGAAAGATATCTGTATTTGACGAAAATCGGCAGGGCAGTGGACTTGTAAAGAGGTGAGGAAATGAGAAAACTTAAAATCACGGGCGCAGTCATTCTGCTTCTGGCAGGGCTTGCGATGATCTTCAATGAGCAGATCAAGTGCGGAATCGTTGAATGGATGACGAATTCGTCACTTAAGCAGCCTGTAAGGGATGATGATTCGAAGGGAAACTTTGACTTCAAGAAGGTAAGGGCCGTTGACAACAAAATGGTTGCGAAGGCGGCTCTTTCAAAGAATCAGGATGCAGTCGGCAAGCTGTCAGTTCCGGGCGTCAAGGTCAGACTGCCGATTTTCAAGGGACTGGACAACTATAACCTTGTCCGCGGTGCCGGAACCATGAAGGAAGACGAGAAGATGGGAACCGGAAATTATGCCCTGGCTGGACATCACATGAAGGACGGGTCGCTTTTGTTCGGGCCGTTGGAAAACGTCGAAAAAGGCGACAGGATCTATCTGGCCGACAGGCATCACGTCTATGTTTACAAAACGACGCTCAAGACCGTTGTTGACAAGCACGATACAAATTACATCGACGACGTTCAGGGCAGGAAGCTCGTCACGCTGATTACCTGTGCTTCAGGGATGACCGGCGAGAGCAGGCGCGTCGTCGTTCAGGGCGAGCTGATTTGTAAAAAGCCGGCAAACAGGAAAAATCTCAAGGTCTTCGATAAATAGGAATTTTGGGGAGGCCCAAAAGTCTCGGATGATTTGCAGTCAACTGCAAATTTCATCCGGGACTTTGTTTGTGTATGCGGCGTTAAATGTGTGCTTTGACCGTAACCAGGGGCTGCCATTTACGGGCAAATCCCAGAAATTGCCGTTTTGCCCGTAATCGGGAGCGTTCAAGCTGCCGAAGCTCTGCATTTTTCAAAGATTTCACGAAAGAGAGGAGGAGCGGCTTGACAGTCGTTGGAAAACGCTTTATACTAAAATTGTTTTCATAAGCATTAAATAAAGGAAAATTATTTTCACAATGAAGGCGAGGTTTTGACATGCTGCAGGAAGCAATGAAGATGATCAGACCGAATATGACCGTGAGCTTTGGCGGCGGAAGCACGGTTGCCAGGCTTGCGGAGTACCTGTGTGATGAAGATGAGGCTTTGAGGAAAACGCTGAAGGTAACGACTCCCTCGCTTGAGACGATGGAGGTTTTAAACAGGCTGAACTATCAGCTTGTGGCGTTGGATGACGTTGAAACGATTGACGTGGCGTTTGACGGCTGCGACTACGTGACGCAGGACCTGAATGCCCAGAAGTGCATGGGCGGCATCCACGTTGATGAAAGGAAGGCGGCAGAAAAATCCCTGCGGTACGTCCTGCTGACAAGACCAGAGCGCATCGGGAAGACGTACAATGCCGAACTGCCGGTCTGTGCAGAGGTTGAACAGGACGAGGAGGCTCTTTTTTTGAAAAGGGCGGGGCAGGCTGGCTTTGAGGCTGAAAAACGTCCGGGAATCAGGACGAGCCGCGGCAATCTGCTGTTTGACCTGCATAATGAAAAATGCACTCAAAAAGGCGCCGAAGATGTTGAAACATGGCCCGGAGTCGTTGGCACGTCAACTTTTTCCGGGCTTTGCACGGACGTGATTTATGAGGAGTGCGGCAAGACGATTCACTTAAGAAAGGAAGATCTCAAATGACAAAGCACAATTGGGGAATTATCGGAACAGGCTGGATTGCACACGACATGGCAGATGCCCTGAACAGGACAAATGGCGAGATTTATGCGGCTGCCAATCCGAATGAGGAGCATTTGATGGAGTTTGTCAGGGAAAAGAACGTCAGGCATGCCTACGTCAATCCTGATGACATGATTGCAGATGAAGACATCGACATCATCTATGTGGCATCTCCCAACAACACGCATTACGGATTCGTCAAGAAGGCGCTGGAAGCGGGCAAGAACGTCTTCTGCGAAAAATCGATGACGGTCAATGCCAGGGAATTCGATGAACTGGAAGCACTGGCAAGAAAGAAAGGCGTCATCCTGACGGAAGGATTCACGCTTTATCACATGCCGATTTATGACAAGGTCAAGGAACTGATCAATTCGGGCAAGCTTGGCGAAATCAAGCTCGTCCAGGTCAACTTCGGAAGCCTGAAGGATCCTGATCCGACCAAGCGCTATTTTTCAAGGGAACTTGCCGGTGGTGCATTGCTTGACATTGGCTGTTACGCCACTGCATTTGCCAGAATGTTCCTTGATGAACAGCCGAATTCGATTACGACATCCGTTAAATTCTATGAAACGGGCGTTGATGAGCAGTCGGGCATTATTCTGAAGACCCCGTCTGAGCAGATGGTCGTCATGGCACTGTCGTTTCGGGCCAAGCAGCCGAAGCGCGGCGTAATTTCCGGTACGAAGGGATATGTTGAAATTTCAAATTATCCGCGTGCGGAAGAAGCAGTCGTCACCTATACCGAGGATGCGCACACGCAGACTTCGGAAAAGATTGCTTCAGGAGATACGAATCAGGCACTTGAATATGAGATTCTGGACATGCAGCGTTACGTCGAACAGGGAAACGACGAAGGAAGACTTGTCTGGAGCCGGGACGTGGCCCATATTCTGGACGGAGTTCGCAGCTCGTGGGGAATGAGATTCCCGTTTGAGAAGTAAGGTGCTGTGATGACGATTGTCGATAAGATTTACGACAGGCAGCCCGAGTTGTCCACATGTGACCAGAAAATTGCGCACGTGATTCTGGAAAATCCAGTCGGGGTTGTGGACAAGACGATTTCCGAATTGGCGGAAGAAGCGGGCGTCAGTCTGGCTTCGATTTCGCGCTTTTGCAGGACACTTGGCCTGGCTGGATTTCATCAGCTGAAGATTGAGCTGGCGAGGGTCAGTGAGGAAAATGCTCCGCAGGCTGTGGAAAAGGAAAACTCCGGCGGACAGTTGAGTGAATTTGTCAGGGACAAGGAAATTGAGCTTGAAAGGACTTTTTCACAGATTTCACAGAAGACCTGTGAGAAAATCTGTGGAAAACTGCTTCATGCTCGGGCGATTCAGGTGATTGCAGAGGGAAATACCTATGCCAACGCTGAAGATGCCGTGTATAAATTCAGTCAGATCGGCCTCTTTGCTTTCAGTTCAGCCTCGTGGGAGACGGCACTGGCACAGACGATGAACCTGCAGAAGGAAGACGTGCTGCTTGTCTTCAGCAATTCCGGAGAAGCAAGAAGCCTGCTGGTTCAGATTGACGAGGCCAAAAAGAGGGGAATAACTGTGATTTCGCTCACCAACCATGATAATTCGCCGATTGCGCAGAATTCTGATCTTCACTGGCGGACCGTTGCCCGGCCGAAGGTTCTGATGTCCGAGTATTATTATTCGAGGCTTGCGCTTGTTTCCGCAATTGAGGCGATGTTTATTCTGATTTTGAAGAAGGAACCGGAAAGACTTGAACGGATCAAGTTTCATGAATTGCTGATGGCAGACAGGAAGATTTAAAAAACGGCCGGGAATTCCGCTTTCGGGATTCCCGGTCGTTTTGGTGTAAGCGGTCGTTAAAATAGCGGTGTGTACACGAATAGCCCAAGATAGTATCATTATCTCAGGTTATCGTGTATGCATCGTTTTATTTTCTGTTTTTATCAAGCGAGACTGATGTTCCACGGAAGTAACTTTCGGAACCTTTCAGGTTCTGATATCTTAATACTGGTAATTTCACTCAGTACTTTTCTCAAGTACTCTTCGGGATTCAGGTGATTGAGCTTGGCTGTATATATTAGTGATAATGCGTCAGCATTAGCCTGCGCTCCCTCAAATGTTGATGAAAACAACCAGTTCTTCCTTCCCATCACGCTTTCTTTAACCGCACGTTCTGCACTGTTATTGGATAATTCCAAATACCCTTTTTCAAAAATATTCAGAATATTCCTTTCATGACCAAGGGCATAGTTTCTTGCTTTTCCCAGTGATGATTTAGCAGATGCGGTAACCGAAGATATCTTTGAAAATACTCTCTTCATTACAGGCAAAAGTCTTTTTCTTCTATACTTCAATCGCTCATCATCATTGAAGTTATCTGAGATATTCCTTTCCAATTCGAAGATTTTATCGATATCTTTTACTATTTCACCGCTAAAAGACTTTGATTGCTTAAAACTACTGTTTTTTAAAGAATCAATAAAGTAGCGGCGAACGTGTGCAAGGCACCCAAGGTGCTTGGTTTCGTCTAAGAAATTATACCCTGCGTATCCGTCAGTCTGAATGTATCCATTAAAATCACCAAGCAGCTTTTTTGCCGTTTCAGACGATCTTCCATCACTGTGAATGAACACAGCAAGATTTCTTTTTTCGAATTTTCCGCTTGTGGCAACCCAGTAATAAGTTTTTGACTTTTCTGAAGCCAAAGTATTATATGGTGTTTCATCCACATGAAGAAAACGTTGCGTCTTCAATTCGCTCAGCAAAAGATCATACAATGGTAAAAGCTGATTGTTGAAGACGTCAATCATCCACTTTGACATCTGTTGACGAGTTAATGGCAGTCCCATTAGTTTCCACAGGGATTCCTGACGATAGCAAGGGACCTTGTAAACATACTTCATAGCGGCAATATGAGCTACAATTGAAGGTGAACCCACTTTACTGTGAGTGATGAGCGAACGGGGCATCGGAGCTTTTGAAATCTCAGAATGATCACTGGAAGAACATTTCGGACATTTGTATACTGCTTGATGATGTTCAATAAGCTTCAGTCTTGCCGGTACAAATTTCACCTCTTCGCGAATCTTTGGATTCGCAACTTGAACGAGATGGGTGTGGCATTCTGGGCAGGAGCATTTTTCCTCAGGCATCATGTGATTCACAATTTCAACCGGAAGATTTGATATGTCGATATTCCGAGAAAATCTGCGAATTTTTTTAGTATGGGATTTAACCGAAATTTCCTTTGAATTCTCTAATTCTTCGTTTCTTTCTTCTAAGTGAAACAAGTCTAGTTGTCTGTCATCTTCCGGCAGACAGTGTGTTTT
>NZ_DAIUCE010000039.1:16231-16509 GCF_036846325.1 Ligilactobacillus sp.
CAGCAACTTGTTGTTCCAGTTCTTTAATGCGCTTATCTTTTTCGTCCATCTCGCTCACCTCCATTCCATATGCATGAATTGAATTATACATGAAAACTCCTGCCAAATCTACACGAAATAGCAGGAGTATCGATAATTAATAAAGCAGCCCCTTTTCACAGGGAAGAATGGTTTTCTTATCCTCCACGGGGAATCCGTCCAGGAGCCTGCGCAATTGATGTGCATTTATCTTTTTGACTTCACTTTTATTTCTAGGCCACTGAAAACGACCGTTTTCG
>NZ_DAIUCE010000040.1:0-16466 GCF_036846325.1 Ligilactobacillus sp.
AGTCGCGACGCGGCACGAACTTATCATGAGCCTTGTTGCTGGTCTGAGCCTGATTTTAACAAGGTGTGGAAGCGAGCGTTCATGAACCCGTAAATTCCTGCTCCCGATTACGGGCAAAACAACGATTTCTGGAATCTGCCCGTAAATGGCATCCCCTGGTGCGGTCAAAGCACGCATTTACCGTTGCATACACAAACAAAGTCCAGGATGATTTGCAGTTAATTGCAAATCATCCTGGACTTTTGTTGGAGACATAGCTTTTTCTCAGCCTCTCTCCTATAAATATTCCGTTCAAATTTCGCCGCTTTCAAAGGCACCGAACTTCTTCCCGGAAAAAGCCTGGCACAGCCTGGCACCAAGCCCTGCCTCGTCATGGAAGCACTGCAGGTCATCCGGGTTGAATTCCGCTTCGCAACCGGACGCATTGACAAGATATGCAACAGATTCATCACCCGAAAAGCGACCGATGCCAAAGAACGTTCCGCAAACGAACAAGGCAAGCTCGCCGCATTTCAGCACCTGCGATGACCGGCGCTTTGAAATCAGCCGTTTCATGAACTGAAGCATCTCCTGATTTTCGTGCCCCCATGGGAAGAAGCGGCGGTTGTCCGGATCGGAATCACCGGCAAGACCTGCTTCATCGCCGTAGTAGATGCAGGGAATCCCGGGAAACATGAACAAAAGCTCCCACGCTGTTCTGACAAGCTGCATGTTTCCGGAACACGCTGTAATGATGCGTTTGGTATCATGCGTGTCAAGATTGTTCAGCGAATTGAAGAAGAAATCCCGCGGATAGTTTTCGCGAAGCTGCATCAGTTCACGCGCAATCTCAAGCGGGGCTCTGGATCCTGACACCAGATCAATGATGCACTTTCTCAGCGGATAGTTCATGACGCCGTATAGCCCGTTGCCATAAACATAGCGGCGGCGCCTGCCATAGGCAACCTTGTTTGATGCATCCTCCCAGACTTCGCCGATCAGGACGCGCTCCTTGTAATCATCCAGAGTCCTGCGGATATTTTCAATGAAGTCGTCCGTCAGTTCGTCCGCAACGTCAAGCCGCCAGCCGTCAACGCCCGCACCGGTCCACTTGCTGATGACGCTGTCCTTTTTCCCGTAGATGAACTGCTGATAGCTCGGATTTTCCTTGTCAACGGTCGGCAGGTCGGACACGCCCCACCACGAATCATAGGAATCGGGGTAGTGAATGAAGTGAAACCACGGATAATACCTGCTTTCCTTGTTGCGAAAGGCACCTTCGTTCTCTCCGTAAAGTCCGCCCGCATTGAAATAGCGGCTGTTCCTGCCGACATGATTGAACACGCCGTCCAGAATCACGTGAATCCCGTTTGCATGCAGTTTTTTCAGAAGCTCTGCAAAATCATCCTCGGTTCCAAGCATCGGATCGATTTTCATGTAGTCACTGGTATCATAGCGATGGTTGCTGGTCGCCTCAAAGACGGGATTCAGGTAGATCATCGTGATGCCTAGTTCCTTCAGATAAGGAATCTTTTCGATGATGCCGCGAATATTGCCGCCGTAGAAATCCCAGCGGTCAATGCCGCCGTCCTTGTTTCTAATGTACATCGGCAGATCGGAAGCGGTCCCGTAGATGAAGCTGTTCGGCTTGCGGCCGTCGATTCTGCCGTCGGGATTCCCGTTTGCGAACCGGTCCGGAAAAATCTGATAGCAGACCGCATCCCGATACCACCCGGGTGCTTCAACCTCGTTTTCATAGACCGTCAGCTGGTAGGAATGCCCGGAAAGTTCGCCCTCATCCTGCGTGACGCCAAGTCCCGGACAGTAGTAGCAGGTCTGCTCAGAATTGTCTTCGTACAAAACGAGCTTGAAGTAATAGAACAGAAGTCCCGCCGAACCGGCCGTGTACGTGCAGCGATAGCGCCCGTCATGCTGGTCTTCCATCTGCAAAATGCAGGGCGTTGATTCGCCGTCGCGATAGATCTCCAGCTCAACGACTTTAACGTACGCGTCATAGACTTCAATCATGAACTCTGCGGACTGACCTGCCCTGACTGCTCCAAAAGGCCGCTTGTACTCTTCGCTCCAGGGATTAAAGTGGATACTGGCCATTTGCTCCACGATCCTTTCCGTCCAACTGGTCAGAAGGGGCAACGTGCCAGATTTCGTCGGCATACTTCTGAATCGTATAATCAGATGAGAAGTAGCCGGCATTTGCAATGTTGACGAGGCACTTCCTGTTCCAGAGCGACGGATTGCGGTACGTCCTTTCGACTTCATCCTGTGCTCTCAGGTAATCTTCAAAGTCGCGCAGGACAAAGTATTCATCATTGGCATGCACGAGCGAATTGAAAATTTCCGCACCTTCTGCGCTGATTGAAGGAATCGTTCCGTCGACAAACGCATCAAGCACGCGATGCAGAATCGGATCATTTGCGTAATAGTCGCCTGACTGATAGCTGTGATCGGCTTCGTATTGCAGGACTTCCTCCTTCTTCAGGCCGAAGATGAAGATGTTGTCCTCGCCCACGTAATCCTTGATTTCAATGTTTGCACCGTCAAGCGTCGCAACGGTCAGGGCACCGTCGAGCATGAACTTCATGTTGGAAGTGCCGGATGCTTCCTTTGTGGCCGTCGAGATCTGCTCGCTGACGTCTGCTGCCGGAATGATTCTTTCGGCAAGCGATACCCCGTAGTCTTCCAGGAAGACGACCTTGAGCTTGTCCCTGATCGTCTTGTCGTTGTTGATCAGGTTGCCGACCTCATTGATGCATTTGATGATCGATTTTGCATAATGATAGCTTGGGGCAGCCTTGGCACCGAAAATGAAGACGCGCGGCACGACGTCCTTTTTCGGATCGTCCTTCAGGTCAAGATAATACTTCACGATTTTCAGCAGGTTGAGCAGCTGCCGCTTGTATGCGTGAAGCCGCTTGACCTGAACGTCAAAGATCGCATCGGGCGAAACGGTGATTCCCGTCGTCTGCCTGATGTATTTTGCAAGATCTACCTTGTTCTGATGCTTGGCCTTGCCGATATCTGCAATCAGGCGCCGGTCGTTGAGATGCGCTGCGAGATTGTGAAGCTCCTTCGGGTTGCTGCGCCACTTCGTTCCGATTGCCTTGTCGATGATCCTCGCAAGGCGCGGATCGGCGATTTGAAGCCAGCGTCTGACCGTGATTCCGTTCGTCTTGTTATTGAAGCGCTCCGGATAAAGGTGGTGGAAATCCTTCAGGACGTCCTGTTCCAGAAGCTCCGTGTGCAGTTTGGCCACGCCGTTCGTGCTGTGTGATCCGATGATTGCAAGATGTGCCATATGCACGATGCCGTTGTTCACGATGCGCGTTTTCGAAATCAAGTCCGTCTCTGCTCTTTCAGCAAGCTCAAGCGCATAGCGCCGGTCGATTTCCGCAATGATCTGCATGATGCGCGGCTGCACGCGTTCAATCAGTGAAACCGGCCATTTTTCAAGTGCTTCCGACATGATCGTATGGTTCGTATAGCTCATCGTCCTGACGGTCTGGTCAAAGGCCTCATCCCAGCCCATCCTTTCATCATCGAGCAGGATGCGCATGAATTCGGCAACGCACATTGCCGGATGAGTGTCATTGATGTGCACGGAGATATGATCGGAAATTTCGTTCATCGGCTTCCCGTACTTCTTGTAATGGCGCACGATGCTCTGAAGTCCGGCCGAAACGAAGAAGTATTCCTGGCGGAGTCTCATCAGGCGGCCTTCTTCGTTTGAATCGTCCGGATAAAGAACGGAGGTCAGGTCCTCGACTTTTCTTCTCGATTCAATGGTCGGGAACTTGACTTCTTCAGAGGCGGGAATCTGCGCATCCCACAGTCTCATCGTGTTGACGTGACTGTTCCTGTAGCCGACGATTCCCGTGTCGTAAGGAACAGCCCTGATGACATAGGGATTTTTGTAAACAGGCTGCAGCACTCCGTCAACTTCTTCCAAATAGACCTCTCCGCCGAACCTGACGTCAACGGCCTTGCTTTCGCGCGCAACTTCCCAGACGTTTCCCTGATTGAGCCATTCGTTCGGAAGTTCGACCTGATAGCCGTCAACGAACTTCTGCTTGAACAGACCGTACTTGTAGCGAATTCCGTTGCCGTTGACCGGAAGTCCGTCCGATGCGCTCGAATCCATGAAGGCGCTCGCCAGGCGGCCGAGACCGCCGTTTCCCAGAGCCATGTCTCGTTCCGCTTCAGCAACCTCGTCAAGACTGAGTCCCATCTCCCTGAAGGCTGAATCAACCAGCTCGTACCAGCCCATGTTCAGAAGATTGCTCTTGAGCAGCCGCCCCGGCAGAAACTCGATTGAAAAATAATAGACCTGCTTCTGGTCTTCCTTGATGTAATTCTTCCACGTCCTGCGCCAGATGTCGGAATACCCGGACTTGACGACTGCCGCCAGCGTCTGGTACAGCTCTTCCGGCGTTGCATCCTTGACATCCAGGGCATATTCATCGGTCAGACGCCGCTTGAATTCCCTGATAAACTGTTCCTTAGTGATTCCCATACTCTTACCTCCTCGACAAACGCAAACTAACGTAAAATCTGTCCGTACAGGTCAAGATAATGCTGACTTGCACTGTCCCAGCTGAAATCAGAGGTCATCGCCGTCTTCATCATGCCTGCCCAGACTTTCGGCTGCTTGTTGTAGACGCTTATTGCCTGCTTGATTTCCTCCATCATCCAAAACGAACCGAATTCCTCGAAGCCAAATCCAGTGCCGACTCCTTCAATCGGATTATATGCCCATACCGAATCCCTGAGCCCGCCAATCTGATGAACGATCGGCAGCGTGCCGTAGCGCATTGAAATCATCTGCGACAACCCGCACGGCTCAAATGCGGACGGCATCAGGAACATGTCGCACCCCGCATAAATCTGCTGTGCAAGCTCAACGTCAAAGTCGATGCAGGCACTGCATTTTTCAGGATAGCGCCCTGAGAAATAGCGGAAATCATGCTCAAAGTTGGCATAACCGGTTCCAAGCACGACCAGCTGGACATTGAACTGCATCAGATTCGACATTTCCCGGGAAACGAGCTGGAATCCCTTCTGGTAGGTCAGCCGGCTGACAATCCCGATCAACGGCACGTCAGGCTTGACCGGCAGTCCGAATTTCTTCTGCAGGGCCGCCTTGTCCTTTTTCTTGCCGGCGGGATTTCCGGCGGAGAAATTATATGGAATGGCCGGATCCTTTTCCGGATCGTTCGTTTCATAGTCAATCCCGTTCAGAATTCCCGACAGCTTGAAGCTGCACATTCTCAGAATGTCGTCAAGGCCGCAGCCGAATTCCTTCGTCTGAATCTCTGCGGCATAGGACGGGCTGACGGTATTGACGCGGTCGGCATAGAAGATGCCCGCTTTCATGAAGTTGACGGCATCTCCCATCTGAATCGTGCCGTCATCATAACGATCGGCACTCATCCCGAACAGTTCCGGCATGACCTCCCTGCCGTACTGCCCTTGAAATTCCAGATTGTGGATCGTCAAAACGGTCGCAATGTGACTGAAGGCTTCGATCCAGCCGTACTTTTCACGCAGCAGAAACGGAATGAACGCCGTGTGATAGTCGTTGCAGTGCAGGATATCCGGAATATAGCTGATACGCTGCATCAACTCGATCACCGCCTGCTGGAAGAAGGCAAAGCGTTCGCCGTCATCGTAATACCCGTAAATTCCCGGCCGGTCAAAATAGTACTTGTTGTCCAGAAAATAATACTGGACCCCGTCCATCTTCAGCGTTTTGACGCCGCAATACTGCATGCGCCAGCCGACTCCGACGTAAAAGTTGAACAGATCGGTCAGTTTTTCCTGATATTTTTCAGGCATCGTCGTATAGAAAGGCAAAACGACGCGAACCTCGTTGCCTTTCTTAGCGAGAGCCTTCGGCAGGGCTCCCGCAACGTCGCCCAGTCCGCCTGTCTTGAAAAACGGAGCACATTCGGCAGCCGTAAAAAGAATCTTCATTTGCTTCACCCCCCGATGATGTCAGCGTCAACGTGTGCATGTTTCCTGATGACGACCGGATTTTCCGGCGTGCCTTCGATTCTGACACCTGGTTCGACCGTCACGTACTTGTCCAGAATCGCATATCTGACGACTGCGCCCTGCTTGATATTGGCATTTGCCATCACAATTGAGCCGACGACTTCTGCATCCTTTTCAACCGTCGTGCGCCGCGAAATCAGACTGTGATCGATTCTTCCGTCAATGACGCAGCCCGTTGCCAGCTGACTTGCGCTGACCCTTGAATCCCTTGAAAAATACGTCGCAACTTCATTCTTCGTCCTCGTAATCACCTTCTGGCTCGAAAACAGCAGTGAATTGAAGTTCTCGGGATCAAGCATGTCCATGTTCGCATCGTAATAGCTCTTCATGTTGTAGATGTTGCTGAGATACCCGCTGTATTCATAGGCATAGGTGTCGACCCTGCCGAGCTGCTCGATCAGGAATTCCTCGATGCTTGCCGGCATCCCGATGCTTTCGCCTTCCTTCAAGGCCTCTGTCAGCCAGTCCGTCTTGACCATGAAGATGCTCATCGACAGATTGTACAAGTCCTGATTTTCTTCAACGTTGCCGAACCTGGTGTGCCCCGTCACGCGGTTGTCGGAACTCAGATCGAGAATCTGATCGTCGCTTGCAATCTTTTCGCATGGAACGCGCTTGAAAACCGCCGTCATCGTGGCATCCTGCGACTGATGAACGTTGAGCACGGTCCGGAGATCGATGTTGCACAGCATCTTGTTGCCGATAAATACAGTGTATTCGGACTTCGACTTGTTAAGGAAGTCAATGATGTTGCAGTAGTAATCCTTGCCTTCGGCCTTCTTGCGCAGAATGTCCTGGTAAAAGCTCAGATACTGATAGCTCCCGATGCTGTCAAGTCCCCATTCGCGACCGCCTCCCAGGTGATCGAAGACGGATTTCACGCGGCCTTCGTTCAAGATAATGTAAACCGTGCGGATATTGGCATTGGCGGCACTTGAAATCGCAAAGTCCATAATTCTGTATTTGCAGTCAAAATAAAGCGTTGAAAGCGGACGATTTTCCGTTAACGGCATCAACCCGCTGTATTCGTGTTCGTTGCCCAGAATGGCACACATCTTGTTAGCCTTCATCTACGGTCACCCCTATCACTTCTGAATTCCCTACAACTGCAACCTCATCCGTTCCGTCAATGACCGCGCCGTCGCCGATGACTGCATTTTCACCGATAATCGCACGGTTGATCCTGACGTTCCTGCCGATCGAAGCACCTGTCATGACGACCGAATCCCTGATTGAAGCACCCTCCTTGACCTGAACGTTGGCCGCCAGGATGCTGTGTCTGACTTCCCCTGAAATGAAGCATCCGTCAACGATCATCGAGTTTTCGACGTCAGCCTTTTCGGTGATGAACTGCGGCGGCGCAATCGGATTCTTCGAATAGATGCGCCAGTTCTTGTCGCGGATGTCAAGCCCGCCTTCGTCATCGATGAACTCCATGTTTGCGCGCCACAGGGAATCGATCGTGCCGACGTCCTTCCAGTAGCCCGAAAAGTGGTAGGCGTAGACGTTGTCGCCGCTCTTGATGTAGAACGGAATGACGTTCTTGCCGAAGTCGTACATGTCGACGTCCTTTTGGAAGCTGTTCATCAAGACGTTTCTGAGCCGCGACCACGTGAAAATGTAAATTCCCATCGAAGCATGGTTGCTCTTCGGTTCGGCCGGCTTTTCCTCAAATTCAGTGATCCGGTCGTTCTCATCGGTGTTCATGATGCCAAAGCGGCTCGCCTCATCCCATGGCACGTCGATTACGGCAACGGTCAGGGCCGCATTGTTTGCCTTGTGCTGATTGAGCATGTCCTCATAGTCCATCTTATAGATGTGATCGCCTGACAGAACAAGCAGGTATTCCGGATCCATCATGTCGATATAGTCGATGTTCTGGTAAATGGCATGTGCCGTTCCCTCGAACCACTTGCTGCCCTCATTGTTCGAATAAGGCTGAAGAATCGTGACGCCGGAATCGAGACGGTCAAGTCCCCAGCTTGCACCGTTGCCGATGTGATCGTTCAGCACAAGCGGCTGATACTGTGTAATGACGCCGATGTTCTTGACCCCGGAATTCACGCAGTTGCTGAGCGTAAAGTCAATGATGCGATACCTTCCGCCAAAGGGCACGGCCGGCTTTGCAATATTCTGCGTTAATTTTCCCAGGCGAGTCCCTTTGCCCCCCGCCAGGATCATGGCAAGCATTTCATTTTTCATTTTACAGGATGGAAAAATTCCATCCTCCACCTTCCTTCCTGCTGTTATTTTTCGCCTGTGACCTTTTTAGTTTTCACGGATCCCGTTTTTACGGCAATCTTCGTCTTCTTTCGCGGGCTTAGTTTCTTTCTCCTGTCTTCCTTCCTTTCATCATCCGTCATCCGATAGAGATGGTTGACGTAGCGCGTATTGACGTCGACCGGCTTCAGAATCAGCGTGCCGAATGCCGGCACGTTCGTCTTAATGCTCTGATCGTAATTTTTAAACGTTGCATCATTGGTCTTCCTTTGAGGATTCCGTCGCAGAAGCGTGCCTCCGAATTCCCTTGTCTCGGTGTTCAGGATTTCCCTGTAGGTTCCGGGATAAGGCACTCCGATTGAAAAGTCCTTCTGCTCGACTGCCGTCAGGTTCATGATGATTATCAAAAAGTCGTTTTTCTTCTTGCCGTGGCGAATGAAGCTCAGAATAGTCTGCTCGCGGTTGTCCGCATCAATGACCTCAAGGCTTTCGGGCGTATTCTCGGTTTCCCACAGAGCCCTTTCCTCCCTGTACAGTTTATTCAGCGTTTCAGTGAAATGCTGCATTTTGGCATTCAGTTCGTCTTCCAGATCTCCGAACGGAAGTCCTTCATAATATCTCCATTCAAGATACTGTCCCCATTCGCTTCCCATGAACAGGAGCTTTTTGCCGGGATGCGTCATCTGATAGGCATAAAGCGTGCGCAGCTGTGCGAACTGGCGGTAGCGATCGCCCCACATCTTGTTCATCAGGCTCTTCTTGCCGTGCACGACCTCGTCATGCGAAAGCGGCAAGACGAAATTTTCGGACATCCGGTACATCCAGGAAAAAGTCAGCATGTCGAGATGATCGCCCCTGAAGAGAGGATCCATCTGGAAGAAGTTCAGGACGTCGTTCATCCAGCCCATGTTCCACTTGTAGTCGAATCCGAGCGAATCTTCTTCAAGCATCCCCGTGACCTTGGTGCCCGCCGAACTTTCCTCGGCAATCAGAATCGTCTTCGGATGTGCGAATTTGACGACCTTGTTGAACTTGCGCAGAAAGTGCCATCCTTCAAGGTTGCGGTTTCCGCCGTATTTGTTCGGCTTCCAGGGCTTGTCGCCGTAATCAAGATAGATCATGTTCGACACCGCATCGATTCGAAGCCCGTCCAGGTGGAATTCTTCAATCCAGAAGAACGCGCTTGAAATAAGAAACGACTGCACCTGAGGCTTTCCCAGGTCAAAATTCAGTGCGCCCCATTCCGGATTCGATGCGCGGTCATGGTCTTCATACTCGTAGGTTGCGGTTCCGTCAAAATAAGCCAGGGCATCGTCATTGATGCAGTAATGTCCGGGAACCCAGTCAACGATCACGCCGATGTTCTGATTGTGGCATTCATTGACGAAGCGCTGAAACTGCTCAGGAGTGCCGTATGCCTGACAAAATGCGAAATACCCGATCAACTGGTATCCCCAGGAGGCATCGAGGGGATGCTCCATCAGCGGCATGAACTCAACGTGCGTATAGTTCATCTTCTTGAGATACGGTACGAGTTCTTCCGTCAGATCGTCGAAATCGTACGGTCTGCCGTCATCATGGTTCTTCCAGGATCCCGCATGCACTTCATAGATGTTCATCGGCCGTTCGAAGTAGTTCGAGCGTTTATTTCGCCCGCGCCAGAGTCCGTCGCTCCATTTGAATTCAGGAATCGTATGGATGATCGAAGCATCGTTCGGACGCTCCTCGAACCTCATCGCATACGGATCGATCTTGTAGACTGTTCTCCCGGTGCTCTGCCTGACCTTGAACTTATACAACTGCCCCTCTTTTGCATCATCCGCCAGAACGCTCCACACGCCGTATCCGTCCCTTTCCATCGGAAGCGTGTCCTCCCACTCGTTAAAGTCCCCGACGAGCCAGACCATTTGCGCATTCGGCGCCCAGACTCGAAAAAGATAACCTTCCTCAACTCTATGCGGTCCAAACAGCTGCTCGGCATGATAGTTTTCGCCGGCAGCAAAGGTCTTGAGCGCATTTTCGAGATTAAAATCCGCTTTTTCCATAAAAAGTCCCCCTTTGCAGAATTCGACCAGCAGTATCTGTTAATTACCTCTCTAATGACATCATATCACAGTTGCATAAAAATCAGTTGATATTTTCTCATTTTTATGTAAAAACTTTGTTTGCGTTTACAGTTCCCGTATCAAGCCACTTCTTCAATGATAAGTCAACACTTTTTCATTGAAGAATTTAAGAAATTCATTAATGCGAAATGAGTTTCTGTATAGTCATTCAAGCAGAATTGAAAATTCATTGAAACATGCCTTGTCATCTTTGATAAACCGGAGGCCAAAGCTCATTAATTCCTTGCTATTATTATATTTTGGCAAACTATACTTTTTTAACGACAACCTCGTTTTCCAAAGCGTTAACAAAAAAGAGTCCTGTCTTTTCACAGGACTCTTTTTAATTATATTTTAATCCAAGCATCAGTTTCTGGAACTTTATGCAGATTCACGCTTTTGAAAATGAATTCCGGAATGCTGCACGAATATCTCCTTTCCCGGAGTCCGAACGGTCTTGCTTCTTCAACCATGCCTGAATCCGAGCGTTTTTGTCGCCGTCATCCTAAAACAATGTTCCGGATTTTTACGCAATGTGATTTTCGCGCAGAATATTCTCAACGATTTCCTCCATCTCGGGCGTTCGCTTCCACTCCTCAAAATGGTCAAAATCCTCCTCAGGCATCTCAAAGTTCTCGTTGATGTAATTTTCGTATGCAATCACGTTTTTTGAACGCGGAATGTTCAGCTGCAAAATCCGAACGCTCTTGATAAAGCCGCGGATTGCCGCAAGTTCAGCACGACCGTTTTGCGCAATGTCAGACACTTCATAATACTTGCTGCCGTCATTTCGCGTAATTTCCTCAATCAGATTCAAAGTCTCGTTGCTCTTCATCATCATTCCTCCCAACTCAATTATATCCTAAATTCCGTTCATGCAAAACAAAAACCACCGTAATCACACAGGTTACAGTGGTTGGCATAAGAGAGAAAGAGAATTGATTAGAAGGTAAATTAATTAATACCTTACCCGTACATAATAACGCTTACAGAAAGCGTTGTCAACAATAAATAAGAAAAAATTTATCAAACTGCAAGATAACGGTAATCATGTGCTTGTTTTCCTGCCGATTTTAACCAGGGAACGGTTAATTCGAAACTGGATTCTGCATGAAAATTTCCGCGAAGCAATCAGAAACTGCATTTTCCAGTAAGGAAATCATGATTTCAGCTGAAAATTGGCATAATTTCGCGATCCATACTATAATAGTCAAGTGAACTCAACGGATTGCGGGGCATTTTTCATGATTAACAAAAAACAACTTGCACTGAGTCTTTTCATCGGGGCGGGACTCATTTTAATCAAACTCTTCAAACTGGCACTTGCTTCACCGGACGATATGCAACTCCAGACGGTTTCCTCACTGTTTTCAATGGGGATGTGGTACGTGCCCTTACTGTTTGTTATTCTCTACTATTTCGTTTATTCCGCAAGCTGCTATCTGGTCCTGCGCGTAATCACGTACACATTGAATCACGTTTTTCACAAATGATCAGCCTTTGTTTAAAAGGCTTTTTTTGTTGCTTTCCGAGGTTGCTGCTGAATCTTCTCTGGAAAATGCAGTGCCTGTTCCGATTTTTGAATGGGTTACGGGCAAATCTCAGTTTTCGGCTTTTTGCCCGTAATTCCCGCCCTCACCTAATCCGCCACATCAAAAAGGCCCGGAAGCATTTCCGAGCCTCATCTGTATTCTAAAATTCAAACATGCACATCAACTCAACTGCAGACACGCAGAATCAGACGCCCATTTCCTTCTTGACGACGTCCACGATTTCCATCACGTAGTCATGCACAAGCTCCTGCGTTGGAGCTTCCGCCATGACACGCAGCAGGTCTTCGGTGCCGCTTGGACGCACAAGCACGCGGCCTTCGTCGCCCATCTTGTCCTCAACTTTGGCAATTGCGGCCTTGATGACCTCGTTGTCCAGCGCAGCCTTCTTGTCGGTCACGCGAACGTTGACGAGTTCCTGAGGATAAGTCGTCACTTCTGCAGCAAGTTCTGACAATTTCCTGCCGGTCTGCTTCATGACGTTCAGAAGCTGAAGGGCCGTCAGCATCCCGTCACCGGTCGTGTTGAAATCAAGGAAGACAACGTGGCCGGACTGTTCGCCGCCGACATTGTAGCCGTCCTTGCGCATCTCTTCGACGACATAGCGGTCGCCGACCTGAGTCTTGACGGAATTAAGGCCGTTCTTTGCCATCGCCTTGTACAGACCGATGTTGCTCATGACGGTTGTAACGATCGTATCCTTCTTCAGGCGGCCGCGTTCACTCATGTACTTGCCGCAGATGAACATGATCTTGTCACCGTCGACGATATTGCCGAGCTCGTCAACTGCGATGCAGCGATCGCCGTCACCGTCGAAGGCAACGCCGACCTGGGCACCCTGTTCAACGACGAACCTGGACAGGGCTTCGGGATGAGTCGAACCAACGCCCTTGTTGATGTTGAGTCCGTCCGGATTCGTTGCCATCGTGTCAAATTCAGCGCCGAGATCCGCAAAGAGTCGTGAAACCAGATTGCTCGTCGAGCCGTTGGCACCGTCAACTGCGATGTGCATGCCTTCAAGATCATCCGGAATAGTCTGTTCAAGGAACTGCAGATACTTGAGCGCGCCTTCGCGGTAGCTGCTGACCGTTCCCAGGCCTTCTGCGGAAGGACGCGGAAGATCGTCGGTGTTTTTTTCAAGCAAGGCTTCGATTTCCTCTTCCTGATCGTCCGAAAGCTTGTATCCGTCACCGCCGAAGAACTTGATGCCGTTGTCCTGAACCGGATTGTGCGAAGCGGAAATCATGATTCCCGCATCAGCATCCTGCAGACGAACGAGATATGCAACGCCGGGAGTCGTCATGACGCCCAAAGTGAACACTTCGATTCCGACTGAAAGCAAGCCGGCAATCAAAGCCTGTTCAAGCATTTGCCCTGAAATGCGCGTATCGCGGGCAACCAGGACGCGCGGCTGCTTGCCTTCAGCATGCTGTGTCAGCACGTAACCGCCGCAACGACCGAGTTTGAATGCAAGTTCGGGAGTCAGCGTCTCGTTTGCAATGCCTCTGACACCATCTGTACCAAAATATTTCATTTTTCAAAATCCTCATTTCTGTGTTTATCTAATCTTCAGAAGAAGATGAAGTTGACGACGAGCTCGAACTGTTATTGTTGCTGCTGTCATCGTCTTTTTTGTTATCCTCGTCACTGTCCGTCGTCGTCTGCTTGTCCGAACCGGAAGAATCGTTTGAACCGGTTGATCCGCTTGACTGAAGCTGACTTCCTGACGACTGAACCTCAATCGTTACTTGAACCGAATTCGGCGAAACGGACGTAATTCCCGCTTCGGTCGGCGAAATCTTAATCGTCTTCGTCGTCGTGCTGTCAATCCCGACAATCGGAACCTTTAAGCGGTACGAAGAAATCGACTTGAGAGCCGTCTTCGTTCCGTGAAGCGTAATCGATTTCGTTGTCGAACTGAAATTATAGCTTTTCCCGGAAACACCGCCGGCACCAGCTTCAAGCAGCAACGGCACGGTCTTTGTTGACGTCGCCAGATTGACCGGAACTGTCACATGAACGGTTTCCGGACTGATAACGACGTTTGGCACCGTCTTGCCGTTCTTGTCGATTGCCTGCAGAACGACGTTTTTTGAATATGCGGAGCTTGTTCCGTCCGGCAAATTCACGTTCGCAACCACGCCGACGATTTTCCTGATGGACCTCTGTCCGCCCGTAATGCTTGCCGTCTGGCTGCTCAATGTCGGCGTTCCGGCAGCGTATCCGCTTGAAATCTGCCCGGCGTCATAGCGTGACTGAATCGGCATCGTGATCGTCCTGCGGCGCTCAATCCTGATGACGGCCGAATCGGGCTCGATCGAAGCCGTCAACTCCTTGCTGAGTCCGGAAGTCTTGAACTTGACGGTATGAGTGCCGGTTTTCAGCTTCGACAGATCCGCATAGACCTCAAAGTTGCGCGTATTGTCCATCGCCTTGACCATCGCACTCGGACCAGAAAGCCTGACCTTAACCTTTTCCGGATATCCGGTCACGAAGTACTTGTCATTGTCAACGTTGACTGCAAGCGGCATCGTCATCCTGACTGTCTTGTTGGTCATCAGAACTGCCGGCGACTGAGACTTGCCGTCAGTCGTTCTCGTCGAACCGAGGCGCTGATAATTTACGTAGAAGAAAAGGAGCAGCGCAAACAGAAGCGAAACCAGCTGATACAAGAACTTCGTATTGTCAATCTTAGGGAATTTCAATGCTTGTGTCCTCCCTTCCAGAAGGCCTGGGCCATTCTTTCAAAGACGGACGGCTTCTTGTCTTCTTCCTTTGGAACAAGCTCGTTTCTCAGAAGCTTGAGGTAATCCTGACGGGTGAGATCGCGGATCAGTTCGTTGTTCTTCGTAATCGTCACGCCGCCGGTTTCTTCTGAAACGACAATCGTCAGGGCGTCCGTAACCTCGCTGATGCCGACGGCCGCACGGTGTCTTGTTCCGAGTTCCTTTGGAATCAGATTGCTTTCGGAAAGCGGCAGATACGCGGCGGCAACGGCAACCTTGTTGTCCTTGATGATGACTGCGCCATCGTGAAGCGGCGTGTTCGGGATGAAGATATTGATCAGCAGAGCTCCCGTAATGTCGGCATCCAGCTTGATGCCGGTTTCGATATAGTCTTCAAGGCCGGTATTCATCTGAATCGTGATCAAGGCGCCGATTCTGCGCTTTGACATGTACTGAATCGCCTGATCCAGAGCCTCGACCATCTTCTCTTCGTTATTTTCCTTCTTATTGTATGACGTAAACAGGGAACCGCGCCCGAGGTGTTCCAGACCACGTCTGATTTCAGGCTGAAAAATCACGATAATCGCGATGATTCCCCAGTTGATCACCTGGTCCATTATCCAGGAGAGCGTCTCAAGGCCGACATACCAGCTGATCAGCTTGACGACGATGATGACGACGACGCCCTTGAACAGCTGAACGGCCTTGGTCCCGCGAAGCAGCATCATAAGCACGTAGATTACATACCAGACGACCAGAACGTCCAGCACGTTGACCACATGCTGCAAAGTGAAGATACTTCCTAAAACCTGCAACAAAATACCCCCTCACTGTTTATTTTTACAACTATACATTATATCACGTCCATCATAAAAATGTTACTTGGCAGAAAACCTAAAAATTTTACAACGATTGATGCAAAACTAAAAAAAACACGTCAGTTTTTGATACAATGGAACTATCAATAAAAAAGGTGGTGAAAAAAGTGTCTAAAAGATTCAAATGGGTGGTCAGAACTGCATTTTTCATCTACATCATCTATGCGTATCTGACGATCTACCGCCAGGAGAACTTTTTCAGTTTCCTTGTGCTCAACACGTTTCTGGCATACCTCCCAGTCGAGATTTCGTTTCACATGAACGAACAACAGCCAAAAATCATCTACTGGCTCCTCTTCGTATGCTGGCTCCTCTTCTATCCGAATGCCCCGTACGTTCTGACGGACCTTTTTCACCTTGCGCGCATGAATCCCTACGATGCCGCAACCGGCCTGATGAAGTTCGACCTGCATCTCTGGCTCTACTTCACCAACCTGGTCGTAAGCGCCCTGGCCTGCTGCCTGATGGGCGCCTGGAGCCTCGAATACGTCACGCAGACGCTTCAGGTCAGGTTCCGCAGGCCGGGTCTCGGCTGGCGCACAATCATCGTCACGGTCCTGACAATCTTCTCATCGGTCGGTGTCTACGTCGGCAGATTCCTGCGCCTGCACACGGCCTACCTCTTCCTTGACCCCGGATTCGTCATCAGGGAGCTCGTCACCATGTGGAGTCCGCGCATGCTGGCATTCGTCCTCATGATGTTTCTCCTGCAGATGACGGTCTGGGTTTCGCTCACGATTGGCCGCATCACGATTACGAACTTCGATTCAAAATATAATCTTCAATGAGGGATTTCTTCTGCACTTGCAGGGAAGTCCTCTTTTTTTAAATGCAGTGCTCATCCCCAAGTACACATTCACGCCGCCTCATCCGCACATACACGTGAACTACTCGGCCATAAATGACCGAGCTTCTGGGAACACGAAGTAGTATTCA
>NZ_DAIUCE010000041.1:0-16383 GCF_036846325.1 Ligilactobacillus sp.
ATTTAGTCACTTCGCTAACTTTTATCCCCCTCATCTATTTCCACCCTTTCTCGATCATCTTCTGCAGCAATTCTTTAGATATGCCAAGTTTTTCAGCTTCTGAAATCATGCTTTCAACGTAATTTTTGTAAAACAGCTCTCGTCTTACGCCAATCAATTTGGTCCGCGCTCCTTTTGCAACAAACATTCCTATCCCGCGTCTTTTTTCAATCAGGCCTGCTTCAACCAGGATATTCATCCCCTTTAAAACCGTTGCAGGATTAATGTGGAAGTCTCGTGAAATTTCCGTAGTCGATGGTATCTGCTCTCCTTCTGAAAAAACTCCAGTAAAAATCGCCTCTTCTAATTGAGATGCAATTTGAATATAAATCGGCTCTCCCCCGGTAAATTTAAAATGCATCGCTATTCCTCATCTCATTCTAGATTATTTCCCAAGGTTTAATCCTACCACTATCTTAAAATATCAATCAAGTTTTTGTCTGCAGCCTGCTTGGCCGGCAAAATTCCGAAAACGACTCCGACTGCCGATGAAACGCCGAATGCCAGAAGAAACGACCGCATCGTAACCACAGCATGAATCTTCTGCGGCAAAAACGGCGAAATGCCGGCCCCAATCAGCCAGCCTAAGGCAAAGCCGAGCAATCCGCCCGTCACAGTCAGCATAACGGCCTCCAGAAGAAACTGAATCAAAATGTCGCTTGGCCTTGCCCCTACTGCCAGACGAATTCCGATTTCCTGCGTTCTTTCCGAAACAGAGATGTACATCATGTTCATCACGCCGATTCCGGCAATAAACAGCGAAATCGCAGCAATCGCACTCACGAAATAAGTCATCGTGTCAATCATGCTGCCGATTTGCTTCAAAGCAGCCCCAGTGTCATAGTACACGTAATCTCCATGTTTGCGATTCTTGCCGTGTTTCCTTAAATACCCGGCAATTTTCCTGCTGATTCTTGATGCCCTGGCCTCTTTGGCAAAGGTCACTTCCAGAATCGTTCCGCCTTTTTTGCCTTTCAAATACACTCCGCTCGGAACCAAAACATCTGCGCCCAGTCTGGTGGCCCGTCCTTCAGAGCTCCATGTTTCAGCCGGGTTGAAAACGCCGACGATCGTATATGACTGATTATCGATTACGATCGATGAGCCTAAGGCATTTTCGCTTTGCTTGAACGATTTTCTCGCAAGCGACTTTGAAATCAGCGCAACCTCGTCGCCAATCCCCAACTGAAAAGGAGAAATGTTCTTTCCGGCAACCATGTCAGGATCAGCCGGGCGTTTAAGAAGCGAAAGAGTTCCATTGACTTCTTCGTCTCCAAGAGTTCCGGCGAAATTTATCTGCTTGTCTTCACGTTTGAGCCTGACGTCTTTGAATTGTCCGGCAAAATTACTTTTGACTCTATTAATATCCTCAGATGTAATCTCTCCTTGATCCTTCCCCGTTGCGATAAAATCGATTTCCGTCTTCTGAACTCCTGTTGAATTCGTTGAGAAGAGATCATACATCCGCTTTTTCACGCCGTCACCCAGCGACATGATCGTAATTACTGCCGCAATCCCGATGATGATCCCAAACATTGTCAAGAAACTGCGTTTGGGATTTGCTTTCAAAGACTGAAGCGAAGTTTTGAACAATTCGATAAACTTCATGCGTTCATGCTCCCTTCTCCCTTTTTTCCTCCCTGTCCATCCAAGCCGCAATCGTCAGAGATTATGCGCCCGTCAAGTATTTTGACCAATCGCTCGCATTGCGCTCCGACTTTTGGATCATGGGTAACCATGATGATCGTCGTATGATTTTCCTCGTTCAGCTTTTTGAAAAGGTTCATGATTTCCTGACTCGTCTTGGAATCAAGCGCCCCGGTAGGTTCATCCGCAATCAAAAACTTGGGCTTTGCGACAATCGCCCGCGCAATTGAAACACGCTGCTGCTGGCCGCCGGATAAATTCTTGGGAAGTTTCCTTTCTGCCCCTTGAAGTCCCACCTGGGCCAGAACTTCACTGACGCGATCCTTGATATACTTGCGCGTCTGTCCGGCATAAAGCAGCGGCAGCGATACGTTTTCCGCAACCGAAACCGTATTGATCAGCTTGAAGTTCTGGAAAACGAATCCAACGTTTTCATTTCGTAATTTTGAAAACTGAGACCGCGTATAATCATGAATCGGATGCTCATAAAAATCGTAGCGACCTTCAAACTGATCATCCAGAAAACCGATGATGTTGATCAGAGTGGATTTGCCAGAACCAGATTCCCCCATGATTCCGACAAACTCGCCCTGCTCGATGTTAAGATTGATATCATGCAGGACGTGAAAACTCTCATCTCCCTGCCGATAGAATTTATTAATATTTTCAAGTCTGATCATATCAATCTACCTTCTTGCCATCTTTCAGGTGCTTGTCCGGATTGGCAACAATCCTTTCCCCCGCCTGAACACCTTGTTCGACGTAGAAGTATCCATCGGCAAATTTGCCATCAATTTTACGCTTATGAACCCGCCCGTTTCCGTCAACAACGTAGACCGAATTATTCCTGACGCTGTCCTTCGGCAAACGAATCTGCTCCTGCGGAACGGAAATCTTAACGGTTTGCCCGTCCATGAAATTGTTTCCGTCAACATCAATGGTTAGAGGATATCCAGTACTCTTGCCTTCGCCTGGCACCTGCGACAGAAACGCGATTGTCGATTCCTGCGTCTTCTTGGTTGCAAGCGCCTTGACTTCAACCTTCTGTCCCTGACTGAGCTTTTCATAGTCATATTCGGACACGGATGCTGAAACCTGCTTTTCGTGCGAGTACATGGTTATTGAAGGTGCATCTTGTTTTTTGTCATCGACGTCAACAATTCCATCAAACGGCGCAATCAAGACATTATTGATTTTTCCGCTGATGCTGTTCAGTTTCGTTTGTGCCGCCGTTACCTCAGAGGCAGCATCATCATAAGAGCTCTGTGCTTCCTTGACTTGATTTTGAAGATCGCTGTAGCCGTCATCTTCTTTAGATGCCTGACTGAGCTGCTGCTTTGCCGAATTGAGGCTTGAGAGCGCAGACTGCTGCGTTCTCTTTGCCTTATCCAGTTCCTGTTGAACTTCTTCTTTTGATTCCTGCCTTTCAGAATCATATGTTGTGAGAATCACATCACCCTTATGTACAGACTGACCATTCCTGACTCTGATTTCCTGAACTTTTCCAGACGGAAGTCCAAGGGTCGAAACCTGTTTCGATTCCACCTGGCCGTTAAGCGAGAAAGGCGTCGGTCTGCTGACCTTTGTCACATAGTATTCTGGAGCATCGTCCTTTGCGGAATCTTTTTTGGCGTTTACTTTTTGAAAAAGTCCCCATACTGCCAAAATCGCGACTATGACCGCCGCTCCAATCAAAATCTTCCTTTTTTTCGTCATTCAAAAATCCTCCCTTAAAGCGGCTTGTTATTTAGTTGATTACTTACGTAACTAACTATACCACCATTCAATTAGTTAGTCCACTGTTTTTTAATGGAAAACTCCCTGAAAAATAATTTTCATTGTGATTCTTCTAAAATCCAGTGCTGAAAACGACTGTTGCCATACAGCGAAAAAGGCCGGTCGGTTACGACTGAAATCACGTATTGACGACAAAAAAAGCCGGGAATTTTCTCCCGACTCTTTTACGATTTCCTGACAACCAGCCAGTGTCTATTCTTCAAAACCGTTGTTATCGCTTGTTTCTCTGAACCAACGTCCCGAATCCTTGATTGTCTTGATCTGCGTATGAATGTCGTCACGAATAAGACCATAACGGTTGCGATATGCATTCATCCATGACCAGCAGTCAATACCAGTCCAGACAAAGTATCCATGGCAGTTCGATCCTTCTTCGATTCCGCGATGAAGTTCCTTCAAGTGATTCTTCATGAAATTAATCCGATAGTCGTCATGAACTATACCATTTTCATCCATGAAACGTTCTTCACGGGAAACTCCCATGCCGTTTTCTGAAACAAACCATGGAATGTTGTTGTAATTGTCGCGAACATTGATTGCAATGTCATACAATGCTTCCGGGAAAATTTCCCAGCCCTTGTCAACGTTCATGACGCGACCAGGCATTTCGTATTCGTCAAAGTAGATGTCAGGCATCCAGTCCTGCAGGCTCTTGGATGATACTTCAGGCGCCTTGACGCGGAACGGATGGTAGTAGTTGACACCCAGAACGTCGATGGTTTCCCTGGCAATCAAATCGAGTTCTTCTTGAGTATAATCCCACAAAACGCCGTCACGCTTCAGAATTTCAACAAGCTTTTCAGGATAGTGTCCCAAAATAGCAGGATCCAGGAACATCTTGTTTGCCCAAAGTTCTGCAAATTCAGCTGCTTCCCTGTCTTCTTCAGAGTCAGAAGCAGGATATGCAGGCGTAAGGTTCAGGATAATGCCGATGCGCTTGTCATCGTCATTGCCGTAAAGTTTGCGGAAACGTTCGATTGCCTTGGCCGAAGCAAGGTTGATATTGTATGCAACCTGCACTGAAAGAGGACCGTCAACTTTCAATGGATAATGAAACTGATACAGATATGCACCGTCCAGGATGACTTTCGGTTCGTTGAATGTAAACCAGTTCTTGACGCGATCGCCGAAGAGCTTGAAGCATTGTTCAGCAAAGCCGGCATACAGATCCGTTACGTGCTTTGATTCAAATCCGCCGTATTTGTGCTGCAATTCGACAGGCATGTCAAAATGGCAGAGGTTCATGTATGGTTCAATGCCGTTTTCAAGCATTGCATCAATTACATTGTTGTAAAAATCAACAGCATCCTGATTTACCGTGCATTTTTCAAAATCATCAATCAAGCGGCTCCATTGAATGGAAGTCCTCAATGACTTGATGCCGGCCTCGCGCATAAGAGCAAGGTCTTCCTTATAATCGTTGAAAAAGTTCGATGCGGTATCAGGACCTACTCCGTCATAAAACTTGTCTGGATCGTTGGCATACCAATAATCAAAAACGTTCTGGTGCTTCTTTTTGAAAGTACCTTCAGATTGGGGACCTGACGTTGCGGCACCCCACGCAAAATCACTTGGAAATTTCAACATATTTATTTCTCCTCTCAATTATGTCAGTCTTCAGGATAAGTCTGTTCGAAATCGACGACGGCGCCGCGCAGGTTTGCATTGCCACGATAAACGCACGTTTCAATGACAGGCTTGAGCGTTGCGATGTCAGCACGATTTCTGATTGTTTCGACCGCTTCGTTCAAAATCGGAACCAGCTTGGGGTTATTGGAAACTGCCCCTCCCAAAATAAACTTTTCAGGGTCAAAACTGTGCTGCAGATTGTAGATTGCGCCGCCTAAGGATTCCGCCATCTGGTCTACCTGGAACCTGGCAGCGGCATCGCCCTGATCCGCAAGATCAAAAACGGTCTTGCCGTCAACGTTTTTACCAGTTTCTTCATTATAGCGTTTTGCCATGCTTACGGGAGAAGCAGCCTGACTAAGGGTCATCCTTGAAGCTGTGGCCATATAGCCGAATTCCCCGCCGAAAAGATGCGTACCGTGCCAGACTTTCCGGTTCATGATTACGGAACCGCCAACGCCCGTACCGATAATGATGAAGATCATATTCTGGCAGTCGCGTCCGGCACCTTCAGCCAGTTCTGCCAAAGCCGCACAGTTGGCATCATTTTCAATCGAGACAGGAAGCTGGAAGCGTCTTTCCAATTCCTGTTCAATCTTGAAGTTGTGAATATAAGGCAATGCGCTTGCGCCTTCAATGACGCCGGTTTTCTTATTGACTGCCCCGGGGGAACTGATTGCAACGCCTTCAACGTCGTATTTCTTCTTGAAATCATTGGTTTCATGCTCAAGAATGGCATAGAATTCATCAAGCGATTTCGGCGTGTCCACAGCATGGACATCCAGCAATTCATTATTTTTCCACGCTGCAAACTTGATTGTCGTTCCTCCGATATCAATAACTGCTAAGTCTCTCATTGTTGTTTAACCTCCCTGTATCTTAATCAGCATAAGATAGTAAACGCTTTAATCCAACGATTACAGTATACTCCCTGATACGAATGTAGTCAATACATATAATCATAATTGTATATCCTTTTGCATTTCTTAAATACTTATCCAATCGTCGAATCTCTCCACTCAGTAACGACAAAAGAGGCCAGGAATATCAATTCCTCGCCTCTTAGTCATCAGACAGCATCTTCCATGCCTATCGTACAAAGCACAATACCGTCATCAAAAATCAGATCAGTCAGCAATCTTCTTATAGACTTCAACAAGCTCCTTGGCAAGATCGACAAACGTAATGCCTGTCATCAAATGATCCTGCGCATGAACCATGTACAGATCGATTGGCGTATGTTCGCCACGAGCTTCAGCCGTCAACATTTCAGTTTGCGTATTGTGTGCGTCAACAATAGCCTGATTGGCTTCTTCAAGCTTCTTTTCAGCTTCTTCAAAGTCACCTTTCTTGGCAGCCGTAATTGCTTCCACTGCATGTGCCTTTGCATTGCCGCCAGCCATGATGATTCCCATCACAACCTGCATTCTTTTTTCATCATCCATTATCAACAATACCTCCTGGATAAAATACAGAGCCGCACAAAATGTGCGGTTCTGCATTATTCTCAATATTCAATCAAGCACTTGAAACCAGGGACTATCCCATGATCTTTTCTGCTTCTGCAAGAACGTTCTTACCGTTCATCATGCCGTAATCCGTCATGTTGATGACTTCCATAGGAACGCCTGCATCGTCGCACTTCTTCTGGATATCGCCCTTCATGTAGGCAACTTGCGGTCCAAGCATCAAAACATCCGGCTTTTCAACTTCGAATTGATGATCGATATCAGCAACGGACTTTGCAAAGATTTCGTAATCCTTGCCCTGTTCTGCAGCCGCTGCCTGCATTTTTGAAACCAGGAGTGACGTTGACATGCCTGCTGAGCAGGCGAGCATAATAATTTTATCTGCCATTTTAATCTATCCTTTTCTCTATCAATAAATTACTAACTGAATCTCACTTGATTATTAAGCATTTGCTTCTGCAGAAGCATTTGCATCTTCCTGTTTCTTCAAGTACTTGTCGTACTTAGCAGCGAATGGCCAGTAGAGTGCCGTGGAAATTCCAAGAACACATGCTTGCCAGATGGCCATTCTCCAGCCGCCGATGAAGAAGCCGGAAATGATAGGCGGTGTCGTCCAAGGAGCAGCAACCCCTGTAGGAGGAACGATGCCGAACTTGATTACCAGGTATGTTGACAAGGCAACGACAACTGGTGTCAGGAAGAACGGAACCGCAAGCCATGGGTTCATAACCAGCGGGAGACCGAACAGGAACGGTTCGTTGATGTTGAAGATGGCAGGAACAAGTTCAACTTTACCAATTGACTTGAACTGAACTGACTTGGCACCAATTAAAGTGAAGATAACCAAACCGATTGTAATGCCGGAACCTGTCAGGTTAATGAAGTTGTTGTAGAATTCGTTTGTAACGATGTGTGCGCCGTTTGCAAGAGACAACTTGCCTTCAGCAAGCAGACGAGCGTTGTCGGCAGAGTTCGGAAGAAGGAAGGCACCGCCGATACCACCCATGATAAGTCCGCCGTGAACACCGAAGAACCAGAAGAATACAACCATGAAGGCAAGAATGATACCACCACCAAGGGAGTCTGACAAGCCTTGCAAAGGAATTTGCAATGTTGCGTAGATCCAGTTCAGGAGGTCCGTGTTAAGAGCCTTGTCAAAGATTGCGTAGATAACCATAGAAACAGTGATGATTACGCCAGAAGGAATCATAGCTGAGAACTGGTTTGCAACGTTTGCAGGAACCTGTTCCGGAAGCTTGATTTCCCAACCGGCCTTAGCCATCAACGTGTATGTCCAGCCAACCAGGAGACCGCAAAGGATAGCTGCAATCATACCCTGGCCGCCAAGCCATGTCATGTTGATGACGTTCGTAACAGGTGACTTCAGATACGTCTGAATTGCATCAGGCAATTGTGAAATCTGATGTGCCAATTGCGAGCTTGTGTAAAGTGTCTTGCCTGCAGCATCCGTAACGCCGGAGCCGCCCTTTGCCATTGCACTGACAAGCGGAGCATCCACTTGAAGCTTTTGCAGAAGGAAGAAGACTGAAAGCGATGTCAAACCAACAGGAAGCGGTTCGAGCTTTTCATTCTTGGCATAGACGTAGGCAATACCGATTGCCGTCCAGATTGAAATAATAGCAAACGTTGTCTGATATGCCTGGTTGAAGAAGACCGACCAGCCGAGGTTATCAAAGAATGTTGAAACCGCAGGAATAGGGAACGACTTCAAAATCAGGAATATAGAACCAATGATGATGAACGGCAAGGAGTAAACCATACCATCCTTCAATGCAACAACGGCCTTCGTGTTAACGAACTTCATTACAGGAGGCAGAACTTTTTCGTTGATGAACGTGCCTACCGATGATTTCTTTTCAGCCATTATAACTCATCTCCATTATCTTTAAATATCTTTTTAAACCAGTGAAAGGATTTTTTGGGTACACGTTTCAAATCTTTAAGATCATGATTCGAACGGTTAACGTAAACAGCACCATAACGCTTTTCCATGTCGCCATGAGAACTTGGAATGTCAATCAGACCCCATCCAAGATAGCCTATGACTTCAGCGCCATCTTCAAACATCGCATCCTTCATCGCCTTGATGTGATCACGATGGTATTCGATTCGCCTGTCATCCTGGATCTCATGTTCGCCATCCCAATGCTCGCGGATTCCGATTCCGTTTTCAATGGGGAAAATCGGAAGCTGATATCTGAAGTACAGAGTATCGATTGCTTCTCTGAATCCCAAAGGATCAATCTGCCATCCCCATTCATTTGCTTCAAGGTACTCATTTTCAACATACCCGAAATTCAAATAACGGTTCGGAGCAGTTCCATCCGGAACCTTCGTTGAGTCGAGAACGTCCGTGCGATAATAGCTGAATGCTAGGAAATCAGCTTTCATCCTGGACAAGATTTCACGATCGCCTTCCAGAAAGTCCATGTCAAGCTTGTTTTCCTTGATGAAGTGTTCTACTGCCAAAGAATAATGGCCATTTGCAAATAAATCACACAAATTATAAATTAAAAATTCCGTTGCCCTGTCGGCTAAGAACACGTCTTTCGGACGCGAAGTAGCTGGATATGTAGGCGTATAGGCCAGCATTCCGCCAAACTTAACGTCATCATAGTTTTCATGGACGAAAGCATCCAGTTCAGCGTGTGCCAACATCGTATGATGAAAAATTCTATAAAGGTTGTCCAATGACTTTTCGGCATTCTCGCACCCTGCAAAAAGAAACGCTCCATCACCGAAGTAAAGATTATGCTCATTGAACGTAATCCAATATTTGACGCGATCGCTGAAATGTTCGATCATCTTTTTGCCGTAACGAACAAAAGCATCCACAACATGTCTTGACATGAAACCGTTATTGTTTTTTGCCAAGTTGAGCGGCATGTCAAAGTGGTAAAGGCAGATCATCGGTTCAATTCCGCGTTCCAGCATTGCATCGACCAGGCGATCGTAAAACGCAATTCCTTCTTCGTTGAATTCACCGTCTCCCTGCGGGTTGACACGTGACCAGGAAATCTGAATACGATACATGTTCATATTCATCTCAGCCATCAAATCCAGATCTTCTTCATAACGATGATACTCATCAATCGCTACGTGCCAGTCTGAACTGTTTTCACCGGCAGGTCGAACGTCATAAACGGACAAGCCTTTACCGCCAATGTTCCAAGCACCTTCTGTCTGCATACTCGAAACTGAGTTGCCCCAGAAGAACCCTTGTGGCATTTTACGGTTCGTTTGCATCAAATCTCCTCCTCATATCCTGATTTGTTGATGTAACCGTTTAACCCTTTCAACAGTATTTAGTATAACCGCTTTCAGATTTTTAGTCAATACTTATCAGCCTAATGTATGTACATTTTGCCGATTTGTAACTCCATTGATTCTAAATGAACGTTGCAATACCAATGTTATCAAGGACTTGACTTTTATAATTTTTTTTAAAATTTTTTCTGTCTTTTTTACTTTCTGCTCTATTCCAGCCTCTGAAATAAGCAAAAAAAATGAAGAATAAGCATTTGAAGGCTCATTCTTCGTTATCGCTTACATCATTGTTTTGACCACGTTTTATACATGATTTAGCTTTTACGATTTAATGTTACTAAAAACATTTTACTTCTATATTAAACGTTAATCTCTTCAAAAAAATGTCATGCATCAAAACTAGACCATTTACCATGACATATACTTTTGTCTGCAATGCCGTCTCAAAGAAGATCATCGCTCAAAGGTTCAATGCTATTTCCCGAATTCAAAGAATTCCCGTAATTCATCGGAAATTTTCGGAAGATACTCATGTCCGTACTCCGGCAGAACCAACAGTCTTTTTCTGGATTTGATCCGATTGAATGCCGCCATCTGAGTTTTGGGAAATACGACCGTGTCCTTGAGACCAACGGCCATTACGACTTCTGCTTTGATGTTTTCGGCCAGATACTTGACATCGACGTAATCAAGCAATCTGAAAAACTCGTCTTCATTTTTGTGCAGCGGATCGCGATATCTGAACCAGTATCCGAGTTCATCGAAGGCACTGTCATCGCATCCCTCTGCATATGCTGCTCTGTAATCAGACAAAAACGGATAGCATACCTGAACCTTGTAAATGTCCGGAACGAGTCCGCAGCATGCAAGCGCCAGCCCCCCTCCCTGAGAAGCTCCCTGGGCGAAAATTTTCCCTTCATCAACAAAGTCCATGCCCTGAAGAATTTTGGCAGCCTTGGCAGTATCAAGAAACACGTCTCTGAAATAAAGCTTTTCAGGATCCTTTTCCTCTATCCCGCGAATCAAAAGCCCGTGCAAAACGTCGCCCGTCGCTTGCCGCTTATATTCGGAAAGCCCCCCCTGACCTCTTGCATCCATCGCCAAAACGACATAGCCTTCGGCAGCCCAGCCGACCTTATCGGAAAAATCTCCGCTGTCGCAGTGATATCCGTGAAAAAGCAAAATTCCCCTGCGCTTTTCACCTTTTTCGACTCCCTTCGGCACAACCAGCTGACAATGAACTTTGTCACCTCCAACTCCCGTAAACCATAAATGATAGAAGTCTGCAACCTTCGAAGGCAGTTCTTCCTTCTCAAGTTCAAATTCAGTGCCGCTTCTTTCGACTTCTTCAAGGCCTTCCTTCCAAAAAGCGTCAAAGTCTTCAGGACGATGGCCTAGACCTCTATAATCCCCATAACAATTCAAATTAGGCAGCATAGATTTTAACTCCTTCCCGTCAAAAGCATTGATAAATCAACGTTTTTAAGCAATACCAAAGTTTTTAGAAAGCGTATTCATAAAACGGATTATAATCTCATTTTTAAATTAGTCAAGTTTTTTTAAATTTTTCAAGCGTTTTAAAAATCGTTTCTTCTACTTTATGTTTTTTATAAATTCCAATTTGTTTTTATTTTGTATACAACTTTGCTATTTACAAATTATGATTTTGTGCTATGATAAATGCGAAATGTGAGCGCTTACTTTTAAAATAAAAAAACGAGGTAATTTTTATGAACAAGAGAAAAATTGCGTATCTGTTATCTGCTTTTGTCTGTGCGGGAGTCTTAAGCGCATCTCTTTCCGGATGCTCGAGCAGTTCATCTTCCGGTGAAGAAACAATCACGTTCATCAACCACAAGACCGACTGGACCAGCAACGGCAAATGGAAGGAATACATCAGCGAATTTCACAGGAAATATCCGAAGATCAACGTCAAGGTCCAGACAATCACTGATTATGCCGGACAAATGAAAACGCGCATGAACTCCAAGAATTACGGTGACGTCTTCATGCTTCCGGATACCGTCAAGGCCAAAAACTACTCTCACTATGTAATTTCGCTTGGTTCAAAATCAGAGCTTTCAAAGAAGTATCTCGGCGTAAACTCCAAGCAATATGACGGCAAGGTTTACGGCATTCCTTCAATGATGAATGCAAACGGCATCGTCGTCAATCAAAAAGTCTTCGACAAGGCCGGAGTAACCGAATTTCCGACAACGCCTGAAGGTTTCGTTGATGCTTTGAAGAAAGTCAAGGAAAAAGAGCCCAAGGTAACTCCTTACTACACAAACTATGCTTCAAACTGGGCAATGGCCAACTGGGACTTCGTTCGCGTCGGAGCCTCCGGCGACCCTGCATTCAACAATAAGCTCCTGACCGACAAGACGCCGTTTGCCAAAGGCAAGGTCATGTATCAGCTTTACAACACGCTTTATCAGATTTCAAAAGACGGTCTGATTGAAAAAGACCCTACGACGTCTGACTGGGAACAATCAAAACAGGATCTTGCGGACGGCAAGATCGGCTGCATGGTTCTCGGATCATGGGCCATCCCGCAAATTCAGGGCAAAAACAAGTCTAATGCAAAGGACATCAAGTTCTACGCATTCCCGATGACGGTCGACGGCAAACAGCATGCATCAATCGGTGCCGACTACAGTCTTGCAATCAGTCGTTACAGCAGCCACAAGAAAGCTGCACGCACGTTCCTGAACTGGCTTGTCAATGACAGCGACTACGCCAAGGACAACGGCGGCATTTCAACCGTTAAAGGCGCCGCATATCCTGCAGCTCTTCAATCCTTGAAGAAGAACAACGTTGTTTTGTATCAGGCGGCAGAAGCACCAAAAGGCAAGGAATCGCTGCTTAACGAAATCAATGACGAATCAGAAATCGGCCTGGATACGACCGATAAGACGAAACAGCAAATCGTTGACATCGGCATCGGGAACAGCAAACAATCATTTGATTCATTGATGAATCAGTTGAACAAGAAGTGGGGCGCTGCTGTCGACAAGGTCGGTTCAGGCAACTGATCTTCGGTGCAGATTCTGCATTTTGCATAATTATCATAAGGGGGAATAGAGCTGTGAGCAAATTGTTCAAACGTCTGCATGACGATTACCGTCTGCAGCGAAAATTCATCATCGTGGCATTCACAATCATTCCGGTTGCACTGCTGTTGCTTTTTTCGTACTATCCGCTGGTCAAAATGTTCCAGTACAGTTTGACCGATTGGGACGGTTTTAGTCCTACATCGCACTTTGTCGGACTCCAGAACTATAAGACCGTCTTTACGAATCCGACATACTTCACCGTTTTCAAGGTCAGCATCTACTACTTCATCGGAACGTTCTTCCAGTTGGGAATTGCGCTCCTGTTTGCGACGATGCTGTCCTTCAAAGTTAAATTCGCCAACTTCTGGAAGGGCGTCCTGTTCTTCCCTTACCTGCTGAACGGGGTTGCCATCGGATTTATCTTCCTTTACTTCTTCAAGGAAAACGGAACGCTCGATACCGTCATGAAGTTCTTCGGACTCGGAAGCCAGATCAAGCTCTGGCTTGGCGATCGTTCAATCAACAACATCTCGCTTGCGTTCACTTCGATCTGGCGCTACACCGGATTCAACTTCCTGATTTTCCTTGGAGCGATTCAGTCAATCGATCCTGAAATCTACGAAGCTGCTGAAATGGACGGTGCAAATCGCTGGGATCAGTTCAAATACATTATCGCTCCGGCCATTAAACAGATTATTTTCTTGAATATCATTCTGGGCGTAAGCGGTGCCTTGAGCGTATTCGACATTCCATACATCATGACAGGCGGTTCAAACGGCACGACGACTTTCGTCATTCAAACGATTGATTCGGCCTTTAAGTACAACAAGCTTGGTCTCGCGTCCGCAATGGCGATCATCCTTTTGGTTATCGTGCTTGCCGTTACCGGGATTCAGCGTTGGATTACGCGCGAAAAGAAGGAGGCTTGACAACGCATGGAAAATACAAATGAAATTCCAACAACGAAACATTACGCTTTTAACGGTAAGGCAGCGTTTGGAACTTTCCTCAAATATGCAGTCCTTGTCATCGGTGCCATCGTTGCAATCCTGCCGATTCTCGTCGTTTTTATCGGATCTTTCAAAACTCAAACGGAATTCATGCACACGGGGGTCTTGTCCTTACCGAGATCATTTTCATTCGACAATTACAAGACGGCTTTTGTCGACGGTGACATGCTGACCGGCTTTCGCAACACTGCCTTTATTTTCGTTGTCAGCATGTTCGGCAAAATCATCCTCGGAACGATGTTTGCCTATGCAGTCAGCCGCTTTGACTTCAAGCTCAAAAAGCCACTGGTCGGACTCTTCCTGGTCGCAATGCTGATTCCGGCAATCACGAGTCAGGTTGCGGTCTTCCAATTGATCAACGGCTTGGGATTGTTTGACAAAATCTGGTCGATCATTATCCTGAATCTGGGGACGGATGCCGTTTCGCTTTACATCTTCATGCAATATCTGGATGAAATTCCCGTTTCGCTTGATGAAGCGGCGTACATGGAAGGCGCAAGCTACTTCCAGATTTTCCGCAAAGTAATCCTGCCGCTCCTGCGCGCACCGATTACAACGGTTGTCATCATTTCAGGAGTTAACATCTACAATGATTTCTACAATCCTCTGCTCTACATGCCTGATCCGAGCCTTAAGGTCATCTCGACTGCGCTTTACGCATTCAAGGGTCCTTACGGCACGAACTGGCCGGTTATTCTAGCCGGCGTCATTATCGTTATCCTGCCGATTTTCATCATTTTCCTGTTGCTTCAAAAGTACATTTACAATGGTGTCAGCGGCTCGGTCAAATAAAGGATGATTCTCATGCGCAACAAAGTCTTCGAAACAGTTCAAAAGTGCTACGATATTATAGAAGGTTCTGTTTGGTTCTGGATGATTTTAATCAAAAACCTCTTCGTCTATGGATGGGTCGAGGCATTCAGCCAGGTCGTCAGCTACTTTGACAAGGGGGGCAGCAATTGCCTGACATTTAAACAACATTTAAAAGAACAGCGAAATGAGCAGCGAAGGATTCCTCATGAAAAAGCATTATCTTTTTTGCTGACATTCATGCTTGGAATCTGGTTCTTACTTACATTTATGTTATCTAAAAACCAGACAGAAAACTTCGTGATACAATTCTTTGAAATTGTCTCAACGCTACTTTTAGTCTTCTATATCAGCTATTTACTGATGACTATTGCTCTGAATCTTGCAAATGCAGCACAGTCAAAGAATCTGCTGATCATCGCATTCCTGACTGTTTGCAAAAAGCCCTTGATTTCAATGTCTTTCGTGGCATGCATCATTCTGGCCGTGATAATCGGCCGCTTGAATCCTGTCATTTTGCTTTTCATTATTCCAGGATTATGTGCATTTGCGATTCAGAAATTATCCAAAAATTTGATTAAATGATATCCAAAGCAAATGGTACACGTAAAATGTATCATTTGCTTTTTTTGGTATACTGTTGCATAATATGAGATAAATAAAGGAAATTTATACGATAAACTTATTTCCACTGGAAAGGATGCTTTGCAATGTCTACAAAATACCAGGTTGTCGCTGATGCAATTCGTGAACGCATTGAAAACGGCACATACAAAATCGACGAACTCATTCCAGATCAAAATGCACTTGCACAGGAGTTCCACGTTAACCGATTAACAGTCAAGAAAGCCTTGGACGGCCTTGCCGCCGAAGGTTTAATTTACAAACAGTCCGGTCTTGGTACATATGTCCGCGGCAAGATTCCGTTCATAACTCCGCATGACGTTTCCGTCAATGACTTTGGAGGAGCGTTCCACCATTTCGGCGAAGGACATATCCAAAGCAAGGTCATTTCCTTTGACGTCGAACTCCCGGATGAACGCATCCAGAAGAACTTGAACATCAAGCATATCGATCCCGTCTACAATATCACCCGTCTCCGCATTATCGATGACAAGCCGACTGTCCTGGAACATACCTACATGCCTGTTCGCCTTGTCCCTGATTTGGAAAGGGAAAATGTCGACACTTCAATCTACAAGTACATTCATGAAACGCTCGGCTTGAAATTCGGCGGTGCCTTCCGCAAATTCTCGGCATTCGGCGCAAGTGGTGATGACCTTAAATATCTCAAAGTCAAAGAAGGCAGCCCGATTCTTGAAATCGAACAGGTTGTCTGGCTGTCAAACGGCAAGATGATTGAATATTCAACAAGCCGCAATCCGGGCAATCTCCGCAGCTATACGGCTTTGAATGTGAATAATTTTTAGCAAGGTGTGGAAGCGAACGCTCAGCCCATGTACAACTGAATATTGACTAAAATCCGTGCCAGATGTTGGTGCGGATTTTTCATTATAGGAGATGCTGTCTGCCGGATGCAGTGCCTTGAATGAATTTTGCTGCTGTCTGGTCCGCGCGTCAAGGAGGAATTATGCAAGGTGTGGAGCCGAGCGGTCATGAGCCCGTACACAAGCATGA
>NZ_DAIUCE010000042.1:0-15834 GCF_036846325.1 Ligilactobacillus sp.
GATGTAGCCACATCGTGAAGAAGCACATTAGTGCGTTACTACTTCTAAGCCGTTAAGCTTGTGAGCTGCAAGCCACCGAATTTATTCGGTGGTAGTTGACAGCTGCATTTTGATTAATCAATTTATGTTTTTCCGCTGACCTTGTCTGCGAACGGGCTCCGTTTCGATTTGAAACGGGGCTTTTTTTGTCAAATGCAGTGTCTCATCCTGATTCCAAAGAAGAATGTGGTTTTCATCTCTGCATTTGACAGGAAGAGATTTCCCGGACAGCATCAATCAGCTGGCGCTTTATAAGGAAAATGAAATCAGGCTGATGGATGTCTGGCCAAAATAAAAAACGCGTATGATTCTATAAATCGTACGCGTTTTGAATTTAAGGCAGTTTTCCTTTCGGCCTGCCGGAAGGTCACTGTTTTAGAAAACCTTGAACGGAGGCACTGGATTTGCCTGCGGATGATTGAAGTTGAAGGTTTTGAGACTTTCAAAATCTTCCTGTCTGATCCACGTCGTAGCAGCACCGGCAATCATGAGATTGATTTCGACGTCTTCCCGGTCGCGTTCAGTGAACGGGATGACCACGCAGGGCTTTTGCTGGCTTCGGAACAAGGCGAGCTCATATGCGCAGCCGTCGTCAATGTTGTCGAGATCGTACAGGAAAACGCCGATGTCGCTTGTCGCAACGGCAGTGCAGTCATTCTGGAACGTGGCGGCGATCCATTCCGGCGTTCCGAAGACGCCTTCCGGATCGTTGTCCAAGGTTGCGTCCTTGTACTGGAAGTCAAACGGAAAGTGGATAACGCCGACGGTTTCATTCTGATTAAGATATTCGCGCGCCAGTTCCGCGCGTTTCTTCTGAACGTCATTGAACCATGGCGTGGCGAGATAGATCTTTGTTGTCGGACTTTTTGCAAGACCTTTGTCAATCATGATGTTTCCTCCTTGCGTGCATGTCAGCACGTTGATGTAAAATGCAGAGCGTGGCTGCTGCTTTGACGGGTACGCGACATTCAGTATTCGTCAGTATCCAGAAAGTGCGAGTAGTAATCGACCGAAATGCGGGTTCCGTCAACCGTCAGACGGGTCACCGAACCGTTTTCGGGGCTGACGGTGATGTCGACTTCGGGATCAAAGCGGTGGACGATGCTTCTGATCGTCGTTCCGTGGCTGACAATCAGAATGTTGCAGCCGTCATCTGCAATCTTGTCGAGATATTCGAAGCCTTTTCCAACGCGTTCCCAGAATTCCCGGTTGTCTTCGGCCTGATGGAACGGGTCTGCTTCCTTGCAGAAGTCGCGCGCATCCTCAATCGAGTATGTCGAAATCAGTTCCTTGAAAGTGCGGCAGTTATGCGAGGCGCCGATCATCAGCCAGGCCTGGTTGGAATCGGAGCCTTCGAAATAGCCGTAGCCCTGTTCACGGAAATTTTCAAGCGTGATCGGGACGGGCGTTTCATTGTCGTTTTCGGACAGAATATAGTTGCAGGTCCTCATGGCGCGCGTCGTATCGCTGTGGAATGCATACGCAAATTTTATTTTCCTGAGGCGCTGTCCTGCTTCATGTGCATCCTCAATGCCCTTTTTTGTGAGCGGAGAATCGCACCACCCCTGCATTCGATTATAACGATTCAATATTGTTTGTCCATGTCTTACCAGATATATTTTATAGCTCATTGAAAATCCTCCGAAAAAAAGTATATCATCATCGGCAGGAATGCGCTACTCGTTCATTTTGCTCAGGACGGCACGCAGCCTTGGCATGACGTCCTTGTCGCATGAGAACAGAATGTGGTCTCCGAGCTGGATCTGAGTCGAGCCGTGCGGAGAAATCGCCCTGCCGTTTCTGAAGATCCGGCTGATGGTGATGTTTTCGACGAACGGAATCTGACTGACTTCAATGCCGTCAAATCTTGCATTGTTGACGACGACTTCATAGAGACGCGAATTGCCGGTAATCATCTGAAGAGTTGACGGTGTTTCGATGATGGAGCGCATCAGACCGACGTTCGTGTCGAAGACATTGAGCGTTTCGACGCCGGCATCAGCCAGTTTGCGGTCCATTTCGGACATGCTCTGCGGATCTGTATTTTCCAGTTCACAGATGACGCGTCTGACGCCGTATTCCTTGGCTTTCAGGGCCAGGTTGACGTTCAGCTGCGGGTCGGTGTATCCCAGGACCAGGATGTCCGTGTCAAATACAGAGCTGTCAGTCAGGGTTTCGGAATCAATGCTCGTCAGCAGGCTGACGTTGCCTTTGTATCGGTAAGTATCGTAGTTTTCCTGCTTATGAGTGTAGATTGAAACGTCATACCAGTCCGGGCTGAGCCGTTCTGCGGCGTTGACCGTCACAAGATTTGCTCCGATGATGTGGACCGTCGTCTTCTTCATGTCCTCCGGTTCGGATGACAGGAGCCGGTTGAAGCAGAGCGGACCGAAAAGGCAGGTCAGGATGCCGGCGATGAGGAATGCGCCCGACTGCTGGCTCGTGATGACTTTAAGATCTTCGGCAACAGTGAGCACGGCAAGCACCAGCGTGATGGTCGTGCCTGAAAGCAGTGAGCCGGCAAGGGCATTCTGGTTCTTGAAGCGCAGACGCAATCCGAAGAAGGCGGGGAGCTTGGCCAGGACAAATGCCAGAAAGAACAGGGGAATCAGGACGAGCGTCTTTGGATCCGACAAAAGACCAGGAATGTCGAGCTTGACCCCGGTCAGGATGAAGAAGAAGGGAATCAGGAAGCCGTATCCGATGGCATCAAGCTTCTGCTGCGTTGATTCGCTTGGTGAAAGCAGCTTGATGACGATTCCGGCAACGAAAGCTCCAAGGATGTTTTCTGCACCAACGTGTTCGGCCAGGACAACAAGTGTGATGATGACCGCAAATGCCAGGCGCATGTCAATCTGCGTAGTTGATTTGTTGAACTTGGAAAGGGCCGGGAAGAACCAGCGGAAATGCCTGAAAATCACGGCACCGGCAATGAACAGAAGCCCGATGAGCCAGATCTGACTGCCTTTTCCGGCAACGACGGAACTGTAGATTGTCAGGGAAAGCAGCGGGACGACTTCGCCTAAGACCGCAATCAGGAGGATCGTCTGACCAAGCGGCCTTGACAGCAGCTCGTTTTCCTTCAAGACGGAAATGACGACGCCAAGTGCGATTGTCGAAAAAAGAATCGTTGCCAGCAGGACGTTCGTGAACAGGCCGGTGAATTTGAAGAGACATGCAAGCACAAAAGCTGCGGCAAAGCTCAGGGCATAGGCCAGGACTGCAACCTGGACCGGCGTGATTTTGGGTGTGTTGACCGCCTGCTTCTGTTCGAGCGGTGTAAGCGGGTCGTTGTTTTTTTTGAAGAGCGAAAAATCGATTTCCATGCCGCTTAAAAACAGCAGCAGGATTACGCCGAACGTGGACATGTTAGTCAGAATCGAATCAATGTGCACCAGGTTGAGACAGCTTTTGCCGATGATGATGCCGACGATGATTTCGGCAACGGACGTCGGCAGAAGCCTGATATTGAAATGTGCCAGAATCATAGGCGTTGCAAAGGCTGCAATGACTACAATCATTAATGAGATATCCATGGAATCATCCTTTCTGAGTACTTCCTTTATTGTATCAGTTTACATCGATTTTTTCTTGAATAATGACCGTTTTGAAAAGACTTTAACTTCGCCTTGATGTGAGAAATATGCTAAAATAGATTACTGAAAATTTCTGAAAAGGGAGCGTCCAAATGGCCGACATCATCAAAGAACAAGAACAAAAGCGCATGGATTACGTCGTTGAAAGGATAAAAGACGAAGAGGAAACCGCCAGGAAGAAAATTTCCAGGGCATCTGCAGATACCAAAGCGATTCAGGATGATTTCAAGAACAACGTCCGCATCAAGACGGGGACGTATTCCGGCATGATGGAAACGGCCCTGACCGTCAGACAGCAGCAGATGCAGCTTGAAGAACGGGAAAACAGCCGGAATCAGGCGGCACATCGTCTGGAAATTCTTGAACGGATGGAAAAGAAGCCTTACTTTGCGCGCGTCGATCTGAGCGAACAGGGCGAAGACAGAAAGGAAACGATTTACATCGGGCTGGCAACTTTTTCAGACGGTCCGGACGAATTTCTCGTATACGACTGGCGTGCGCCGATTTCAAGCGTTTATTACGACGGAGGACTTGGCAGGACCACTTATGCGACGCCTGACGGAGAGCGCGAGGTTGACGTGGCCCTGAAACGCCAGTTCATGGTCGATGACGGCAGAATCCTGACTGTATTTGACACGGATGAAACGGTGGGCGATCAGATGCTGCTTGAAGTTCTGGATGAATCTTCCGACGTCAAGATGAAGAGCATCGTCACGACGATTCAGAAGGAACAGAACAGGATTATCCGCGATACCAAATCCGACCTGCTGTTTGTCCAGGGAGCGGCAGGTTCCGGCAAGACATCGGCCGTGCTGCAGCGCGTGGCCTATCTTCTCTATCGTTACCGCGGCAACCTGAATTCCGGGCAGATTATCCTGTTTTCACCAAATCAGCTGTTCAATGACTATATCGATCAGGTTCTGCCGGAACTCGGCGAACACAACATGGTGCAGATGACCTATTACCAGTACACACAGCACCGCCTTCCGAAGATGCACGTTGAAACGCTCAAGGAACGCTTTGAAGAAGACAATCGCGGTACGAACAGGAAGATCAGGACTGTCAAGGACAGTTTGAAGTTCTTCGATGCAACGACTGCATATTCGAACTATCTGGAAAGAAACGGGATGCGCTTCAAGAATATCATGCACAATGGCGAAATCTTCTTCTCGCGCAAGGAAATCAAGACGATTTACTACAGCTTCAATGAAAACTATCATCTCGGCAACCGTCTGGAGGCAACGCAGGAAGAGCTGCTCAGACGCCTGAGCTCAAGGGTCGGCCGGGAAGCCAGGACCGACCGCGTTCAGAAGGCCGTTCAGGATCTTCCGCCACAGGAACTGAATGCCCTGTACGGCGACCATCCGAGAAACTTTACCGACGGCGACAAGGAGCTCCTCTTCCTGTGCAGGCAGTACGTGACGAAGGAATTCATGAAAATCAAGCGTGCCATCGTCAAGAAGCGTTTCCTGAACATCAATGCCCAGTACGTTCATTTTCTGCGACATGTGCCTTCCCTGCTTGATCTTTCGAAGTTCGGCGTTTCGGATGACGAATGGCAGGAAGGAGTCGAAAACACGATTGCGCAAATCAGGAATCGCAGCCTGCCGATGGCGGACGTTTCCTGCTTCCTTTATCTTTATGACCGCATCACCGGCAAGAAGGGCGATGTCAGGATGCGCCACGTCTTCATTGACGAAATCCAGGACTATACGGCATATCAGCTTGCATATCTCAAGACTGAATTTCCGCGCGCCCGCTTCACGATGCTCGGTGACCTGAACCAGGCAATCTTCACGAAGGAAAACAGCCACAGCCTGCTGTCCGAGCTTTCGACGATGTTTGACAAGGACAGGACAAATGTTGTTCAGCTGACGAAATCGTACCGCTCGACGAAGCAGATCACTGACTTCACGAAGGAAGTTCTCGTTGACGGTGAAAAAGTCACTGCATTCAACCGGAACGGTGACCTGCCGACGATGACGATTGACACTGACAGGGAGCGTCTCGTTGAAGACGTCAGGGAACGTCTGAAGCAAAATGACGCCTTGAAGATGACGACGGCCGTCATCTGCAAATCGCTGCAGGAATGCGAATGGCTGACGGAACAGCTTAACGGCAGAGGTGTCAGGGCAACGTTGATCCGCACTGAAAATCAGCGCCTCGTTCCCGGGACGATTATTGTCCCTTCGTACCTGGCCAAGGGCCTCGAGTTTGACGCCGTCATCATGTGGAACGCCAACAGGGAGAACTACCACGAAGAAGACGAGCGTCAGCTGGTGTACACGATCTGTTCCCGTGCCATGCACAGGCTCGACATTACCGTTGAAGGGGAGATGTCGCCTTTGTTTGACCGGGTTCCGGAAAATTTGTATGAGTTGATTAGAAAATAACGGTGAGGCTTGGGAAAAAATCCCGGCCTCTTTTTTTATTCTGATATATGGACTGCCAAATGCAGTGCCCGGGCAGTGTGCCAGTTTTCGATTACGGTCAAAAAGGCGATTTCTTGGATTTGCCCGTAAAATGCAGTGTCGGTGGCCACAAAAGCAGATCAAAACCGTGGATTTTGTCAGACTGAAAAAAAGAGACCGGGGAAGTATCCCCAGCCTCTTTTCACTGATGTGATCATGCGTTGTTCATTATTTCAGACCAAACCTCTTCAACGTCATCATAATTGATGTCTCCGGTTGACGCAAATCTCAAGTCCGCCTGTCCGACTTCATTTTCGTTTCCGATACCGACGGAAACAATGCCGGCGGCCTTGAGGGACTGGATGCCGGAAACGGCGTCTTCAAAGCCGACGCACTCCCGTGGGGAAAGTCCGAGGGCAGCAGCTGCTGCAAGGTAAATGTCAGGCGCAGGCTTTCCTGCCTTGATTTTTGAAGGATCGACAACGGCATTGAAGCAGTCTGAAAGTCCTGTCCTTTCAAGAATGAACGGACCGTTCTGGCTGGCTGATGCCAGTGCCATCATGATGCCTCGATTCTTGAGTTCCTCAATGAAGTCCCGCATCCCCGGCAGGATGTCATCAGGACTCAGATCTTTAAGGAAGTCACGGTAAATCAGATTCTTTTCTTCTGCAAGACGGTTGAATTCCGTTTCCGAAACCTTGATCTCAAGGTATTCGAGGATGGCGGCAAGAGAATCGCTGCGGCTTACGCCCTTGGTCCTTTGTTCCAGATCATCCGGCAGACTGCGCCCGAAGTTCTTTTCTGCCAGCTTCCTCCAGGACTTGAAATGAAGTGATGCGGTATCGGCGATTACACCGTCCAGGTCAAAGAGTGCTCCCTTCATCATTTCAGCCCCTTTTCCCTCTCGCTGAGAAGAGGGGTTGAGGAAAGAATGCCGTTGATTCTTTCAAGGGTGTCCGGCTCGATGTTGATGAACGGAAGGATTTCATTGAGCTTGTTCAAGGACATCTTGCCGAGATTTGCAAGGTTTTCCGGATTCTTGAAGAAGTTCAGGACATCCGATTCCCTTGAAATTGACTCAACCAGCAGACTGTCCTTCATGATGTCCGAGACAGGTGTCTTCGGCGTGTAGCGCTCAACGAAATCCTGGTCCGGAATGTAGGATATTTCGTAGTGTCCGCATGTCAGATCGAAGCTTCCTGATTTTTCAAGACCGTTGACTGATACCGGGTTCTTCTCCGCACGCGGAAGGGTGACGGTGACTGTCTGACCGAACGGAACGTCAATGGTCATTTTGATTGTGTGCATGTCATCCGTTTCAATCTCGTATGATGCGTTCAGTCTGCCGTAGCTTGAGTCATAGTGTCCGGAAACCTTCTTCAGATGGTAGTCGAAGTTTGGTGAGAAGATCACCTTCTGGTACCCCGGAGTGTGGTCCCTGATGCCGAGCAGGTAACGGTATCCCCATTCCATGATTGCACCGATTGAGTAGTGGTTCAGAGAGTTCATTCCGTCCGGATTCATTGAGCCGTCCTCGAGAACTGAATTCCAGCGTTCCCAGACGGTTGTCGCTCCCATGTTGACGGCATAAAGCCATGACGGGAAGTCCTCGTTCATGAAGATTTTTGCAGCAAGACTGTGATTGCCGAAACGTGACAGAACCTGGCAGATGAACGGTGTTCCGACGAATCCTGTCTTCAAGTGGTCGTCGTCTTTTCCGAGACGTGCCGTCAGGTCGTTCAGAACACGCTGCTGCTGGCTTTCCGGAACGAGGTTGAAGTAAAGGGCAAGGGCATATCCTGTCTGAGTGTCGATGGCAAGGCGTCCGTTTGCCGTGATGTACTCGTTTTGAATGGCCTTTCTTATGGCAGCGGATTTTTCAGCGTAAAATGCAGCGTCTTCATCATGGCCGAGAATTGTGGCAGCCTTTGAGACGATTCCTGCCGAGTAGCAGTAGTATACCGACGCAATGAAGTCCTCATCCGTCTTGCCGGTCGGAAGCGCCGGGTTTTCACCGTCAAGGGCTATCCAGTCGCCGAACTGGAAGCATCCGGTCCAGAGATTTTCAGTTCTGGTATTTTGTGTGATCCAGTCGACCCATGACTTCATTGCCTCATAGTTCTGGCGCAGAATTGCCGGATCACCATAGGCCTGGTACATGTTCCATGGAACAATCGTTGCGGCATCACCCCAGACGGCTGCACCACCGTCGTCAACGCCCATGGAGGGAGCATACATCGTCAGCATGCCGCCGTGGCCTTGCTGTTCCACAGCCATGTCACGGGCATACTTCTTGAAGAATTCGAAGACGTTCATGTTGAGAGCGGCGGTGTTCGAGAAGACGTCAGCGTCTCCGGTCCATCCAAGCCGTTCGTCACGCTGCGGGCAGTCGGTCGGGACGTCGAAGAAGTTTGACTTCTGTCCCCACTGGACGTTCTGGAACAGTCTGTTCACCTTCTTGTTGTCCGTTTCAAGGGATCCTGTCTTGTCCATTGACGAGAACATGACTGCAGCCTTGAAGTCATCCGGATTGATGTCAAGCGTGTTGCCGGTCACGCGGACATAGCGGTAGCCGTAATATGTGAAGTGAGGACGAACCCAGCCTTCATTTCCGTCTGATGTATACTGGAATGCCGCCCTGGCATCACGGAGATTTTCACGGTAGAAGTTGCCGTTCTGAAGGATTTCACCCATTTCAAACTTAATGACCGTCCCCTTTGGCTCACGGTTGTAGAATTCAAGCCATCCGGCCTGGTTCTGACCGAAGTCAAGCACTGTTTCACCGGCAGGGGTGGAGATGACCTTGACAACGTCCAGTCTTTCGTCGATTCTGATCGGCATGCTGAGCCTGTCACAGAGAACGTCCCGTGGCAGATCGAGTATTTCTGCTTTTTTCCAGTTCTTGAGCTCAATCGTTGCATCAAGGTCTTCACCGTAGTAGATGGATGATCTGGTGATCTTTCCTGAAGTTGTCTTCCAGGAATCGTCAGAGCAGATGACCGTTTCCGTTCCGTCTTCGAACTTGATGTGAAGCTCTGCAATCATGGCCTGTCTGTTGCCGTAGATTTCGCTCTTTCCTCCGTCAAAGCCCATGTTTCCCTTGTACCAGCCGTCACCAAGTGAAAATGTCAGACTGTGCTTCGAACCTGAAGTCAGCATTTCCGTTACGTCATAGGTCTGAACCTGAACCCATTTCCTGTAGTTGGTGCATCCCGGTGCAAGATATTCGTCTCCGACCTTTTCTCCGTCAAGGCATGCTTCATAAAGCCCGAGTCCCGTGGCATAGAGGCGGGCTTCCCTGACGTTGCCGTCAAGTTCGAAGTTCTTTTCAAAGACCGTGTTCTGAATGTCCTTGTCTTCATTTCCAATCCAGCTTGCCAGAAACGGTTCATCCATCTTGCCGGTTTCAAAGAATGTCCTTGCAGACGTTTCTTCCTCTTCATCCTTTACCCTTACTTCAACGTCATAGCGTGTTCTTGGATTCAGTTCCAGCTCGGGAGTGAAGAAATTGTCTTCGTATTCTGAAAATCCCGTGTTCAGCACCTCACTGCCGTTTGCGGAGATGATCAGGCATTTTTGAATCTTTCTGAACGATTCCGATTCAATGCTGAACTCGATTCTAAGGTCCTTCAGTTCGAATCCGACCGGATGGTGCATGTGGTTAACGTAAATTTCTGATATCTTCATCGTCATTCCTCCGTAATTCATGTTCTATCGTCATTGTAGTTTTTCAGCGTGCATTTCAACAGATGAAAAGTCGATTTTTCCCGTACATGACAATGGGGAAAATCAACTTTCAATGTTTAAAGCCTTGTTTCGAAGTGACCGCAGAACGGATCGACCGGGCTTGCTCCTTCAAACGGTTCCCTTCCTGTCAGCTTGCGCATGACTGCATCAATTGTGGCACGGTTTCCCGTGTAGGCGTTGATGTATGTCGAGACGTTTGGAATGTCAAAGAGATGGTAGGGATTTGCCGTTGAGATGAAGACTGTCGGGATGGACTTCATGAACCACGGTGCATCCGCCGCCATGAGATGAATCCAGTCAAGCCTTGTCGTGGTCTGATTTGAGGCAGTCTCGACGTTTGCCACGTAAAGGGCGAGGTCAAATTTTTCCTTCATGTCGCAGACCCCTTCTTCAAAGACTTCGTGGAAGTCAAGGTTTCCCCGGTCAAACAGGGAAACATCAAACCCTTCTGCTTCAAGACGCTTCTTGAATTCCTGCGTCACATGACCGCCTTCCTTGAAGCCGCCGTCGTCACTGTCTCCGAGAACATAGAGCCTGATGCGCGGATATTTTTCCGGCGTGACCGGCAGAAGCTTGTCCCGGTCCTTGACCAAAGTGACCGCCTTTTTGGCAATTTCATCAGCGCATGCTTCGTGTTCTTCTCTTTTAAAATCGATTGTTTCCGGTGCCTTTTTCAGGAGGTTTCCTTCGGCATCCATGACCTTTTGCGCAAGCTTTGTTGCAAGAATGCGTGTCACCGCTTCGTTGACGCGTTCCATTGACAGGGTTCCGTCTTCAATTGCCTTTCTGATAAAGCTGTAGTCCTCGTCGATGTTCTTGTTGAATAAAATCATGTCGATTCCGGCGTTGATTGTGGCCGGGAGCAGTTCTTCCCTTGGAAGGGCGGCATTGTATCCGATCATCGGCGTTGCATCGGTGATGGTCAGTCCGTTGAAATGCAGAGTGTCGCGCAGCAGACCGTCAATGAGCAGCTTCGATGATGATGCCGGGCGCAGTTTGTCGTCTGAAATTCCCGGATCAAGTCTTCTTTCCCAGGCCGGCTGGAGAATATGGGCAATCATCACTGCCGGGATGCCGCCATCAATCAGGCTGCGGTAAATCCGGCCGTATGATTCCATCCATTCGTCCGCCTGAAGTGAGTTGACGGATGACAGCAGGTGCTGGTCACGTTCGTCGACGCCGTCTCCCGGGAAATGCTTGACGACGGGAATTATGCCGCATTCCTCAAGACCTTTGGCCTGTGCTGAAGACATCTCGATGACCCTGTTCCTGTCGCTTCCGAATGTCCTCACATTCATGATCGGGTTCCTGAAGTTCATGTCAATGTCGACAATCGGGGCAAAGGACATGTTTGCGCCGACCTGCGCTGCTTCGTAACCGGAGATTTTCCCAAGCTGATATGCCGACTGAGAATCTCCTGTTGCGGCCATTTCCATCGGTGTTCCAACCCAGGTGCCTTCACTTGCGATTCCGTTTCCACCCGATTCAAGGTTGGCGGCGACAAAGAGCGGAATGTCGCTTGATTCCTGAATCTCGTTTACTTCGGCCTTGATTTTCTCCGCCTTGTCGGGTCTGTACATGATGCCGCCCGGGCGGTACTTCTTCGTGAATTCTGAAAGGTTGACCGTATCACTGTCCTGACCCACGACAAAGAACAGCTGGCCGATCTTGTCTTCAATGCTCATTTCCTTGATTTTATCTTTAACGTATTTGATTTGCTCATCATTGAGAAAATATGGTTTTTGCTTCAAATCTACCATGAAAACGTCCTCCGTGTCTTTTTTGTGTACGTTTTCATTATAGTGTGGGAGGATTTTGTGTGCTATATTTAAATCAGACATTGTCTGTGTTCATTTCACACATCTGATGGAGGTATCATAATGAATCCTGAAATACTTGAAATGTTGAGAAGAAAGAGCCGGCCGAGAAACTGGGAGGAACTGAATGACCGGTTCAAGGCGGAGATACTGGACTATATGGACGGAGAACCGGTCTACAAGTTCTATTCTCTGCTGACTGACAGCCTTGAGGTCAATGCCCGTTCAATCTCAGTCACGGTTCAGCCCTGCAGTTCGTACATCCCGTATCATCGGCATGATTATGCAGAGATGATGATTCCGCTGCTCGGCAGCTGCACGGTTTATGCAAACGGAAGAAAAATCGATCTCGATCAGGAGGACATCATAGTTGTGGGCAAGGGGGAAACGCACAGGGTAAAAGAACTGGATGCCGGCATGATTGTTGTCAACATTGCCCTGAGAAACACTGCATTTCCGATGAATGACCTGAACTTCATGCTTGATGCCGGCATGAACCAGTCCGTCTCCAATCTGCTGTTCTCGCTTCTGAGCGGCGACCGTGACTTCGGCGCCAAGTACTGCGTGTTCAAGACGGGACATGAAAGAAAGATCGTCAGTCTGATCTATGACGTGATTGAGGAATACTACAACGGAGACGTCCAGTCGAATCAGATCATCCACTTTGACCTTCTCGGCATCTTTGCAAGGCTGATCAGGCATGCGTACAGGGAAGCCGACTCCTTTGAAGGAAGGGAAGATGATGATGGAAGAAACATCCTGGGACTGCTCCTTTACATCGAGAAGCACTATGCGGACATCACGCTGAACGAAATGGCAGAAAGGTTCGGCTTCAATCCCAACTACCTGTCGTCTTATCTGAAGAAGAGAACGGGACTGACCTTCATTCAGCTGGTCCATCTGCAGAGAATCAACGTTGCGGCCGGCTATCTTGCCGACACCTCCGTTCCCGTCGATCAGATTGCGGCAAAGGTCGGATATGAGAATCCGTCATATTTCTACAAGGTGTTCAAGAAGAACATGAAGTGTCTGCCGAATGAGTACCGCAGGAAGATGCACGATTCTCAGTCGTGATGCTCTGCCCGGTATCTGCTGGGGGAGATTCCCTCCGCCTTCCTGAAGAAGTGATAGAAGTAGTTTTCGGATGAAAAGTCAAGCAGGTCGGTGATTTCGCTGATGGTGAGGGAAGTTGTCGACAGAAGCTGCCTTGCGCGGTCAAGCCTGATTTCTGTGGCATACCGGCTGATGGTCATGCCACATGCCTTCTTCAGCAGACGGTTCAGGTACTCGTCATTGTAGTGCAGGTCCCTTTCGATGTCTTTTCTCGTGACGTTGCCGTAGTTTCTGACGATGTATGAGGTCAGGCGTTCGACCAGGAAGTCCTCCTTTCCGGAGTGGATGTCAATGGCGTTGACGTTGAACATCTTCCTGTTTTCAAGCAGTTCGACAAGCCTGAGGAAAAGCCCCTTCTGAAGAAACGAGGCACCGATCTTGCTTGTTGCCAGTTCCTGCTGCAGTGAATCAAGGACCGTCCGGAACTGGGTGTTTGGAATCGGAACGGTCGGATTGAATTCGAGGTAGCTTTTCTTCCATCCGGAAGAGTCCTGGCCGCAGTTTTCAATGAATGAAAATACAGGGTGGGTGTCCTCGTCGACGTCAATGCCTCTTGTGACTTCCCTGAAGAATTCCTCGGAAAAGTCAAGCACCAGAAGAACCCCGTCCTGGACATCATCGCTGTGCGTAATCCGGCGGTTCAAGATATACCCTTCACCTGTGTGGAGGGTATATTTTTTGTCCTCAATCTGCTTGATGACTGTTCCGTCGAGAACATACATCAGCTCATAGGCGGTGTTCTGGTGCATCTGACTGTAGTTTTCAGCAGTGAAGTAGACTATTCTGCTGTTTTGGACATTGGTGTAGAGAATGCCGTTGTCAACGGACCGCTTGATGAACATGGCCAGGTCGGCGTTGTTCTTCAAGTCGGGATATTCTCCTGTCTGTACCGGATTTTCAAGAGCCTTGAGCAGTTTTTCAGCATATTTGTCCATGTGGTTTTCCTCCAGTCAAGTCGATTTTTCACAGTGTTTGAAATCGAATGGTCGTTTATTTGCATTGTAGCATGAAAACGCTTTGATTAACATAAAGGAGTAATCGATAAATGAAATGAAGCAAGGAGATAACTATGAGAACAAGGATTAATCTGAACAAGGACTGGCAGTTCCATTATGGAGAACTTCAGCCAGGACCCCATGAAATCGCCAAGAAGGCGTATTCGCTGGGAGGGTTGACCGCAAGCCTGCCGGAAGAAGGACAGAAGAGGCTTCCGGTAAGCCCCGGCGGCAGCCATTTTCTCAGGCTGATTGCACAGGGGGATGAGGAAAGAGGACTCCGTAATCTGTGCGGGACTGACCTCGACAGCACAATCGACGACACATGGAGGAAAATCGATCTCCCGCATGACTGGAAGGTGGATCTTCCATATGAAAATGACGCGGAGACGCTCATGTCAGGTTCAAAGCCAAACGGAGTGGCGTATTACCGGAAGAGGTTTGGAATTGACAGAAAGCTTGAGGGAAGAAAGCTCATTCTTCATTTTGAAGGTGCCATGCAAATGGCCGATGTCTGGTTCAACGGCGCATACCTCGGACATGAAAACAGCGGATACACGGGCTTTGAATTCGACGTGTCGGGGATGGTGTACTTTGATGACGAAGGTCAGAACACGCTTCTTGTAAGAACTGACACGACGCATGGATCTGAAGGATGGTGGTATGAGGGAGCCGGCATCTACAGGAATGTCTTCCTTGATGCAGTTCCCTTAGTCCATTTTGAAGAAGACGACCTGTACGTCTACACAAAGGAACTTCATGACAATGGTGCGCTTCTTGGATATGAGTTCAGCGTGAAAAATGACACCGGAAGAGACGTTTCCGTTTCAGTCTGTCTTGATGTGGCCGGAATCAGGAGAGATTTCAGCGTTTTTCTGAAGAAGCACTCAGTTGAAAGATTCGAGGGGGAACTCGAGCTTTCGGATGCAAGTCTCTGGAGCCCGGAGCATCCTCATCTGTATCAGGCTGTCCTGTCAATGGAAGAAGATAAGATAGTGAAGAGCTTTGGTGTAAGAACCTTCGGATATGACAGGGATGGTTTTATTTTGAACGGAAGACGCTACGTCCTGCATGGCGTGTGCGAGCACCAGGACTTTGCCGGAGTGGGCATTGCATTGAACCAGGACATTGTCGACTTCAAGGTAAGGACGATGAAGGACATGGGAGTCAATGCATGGCGGAGTGCGCATCATTTTGCATCAGGAGAGCTTCTTGATGCCTGTGACCGTCTGGGAATCATTCTGATTAACGAAAACAGGCTGCCCGAGGCCTCGCCATGGCGTCTCGACGATTTCAGAAGGATGCTGAAAAGATGCAGGATGAATGCATCCGTTGCCTTCTGGTCGCTTGGGAATGAAGAACTGACTGGAAACACTGCATTTGGCAGGCGAAGCGTCTTGAAGTTTGCGGAAATTGTCAAGGAACTTGACAGGGAACATCTGATTGTTTCAGCCGAACTGCTCAGCCCCGAAGGCTTTGTTGACGAGGATTATCTGAAGAGCTTTGACGTCCTTGGGATAAACTATCCTGAAGCAGGCGTCATGGGTGACGGTGCGGAACTCATCAGGAAGAATCATCCGGATCTTCCGATGATGAGCACGGAGAATGCATCGTACTTTTCAACCAGGGGAATCTATGAAGATGACGGAGATAAGTGTTACTGCAACAATTTCGGCTCGATGTATTCGATGGTTCTTCCCGGGAAGAGAAAACCGTCAGATCCGGGAGTCGGCGGAACGGCCAGGCCGGAAAAGGTGATGGCATATCTTGAAGGCCATCAGTACATGGGCGGAGTCTTTCTCTGGACTGCCTTTGACTACTTCGGTGAGCCGTCTCCGTTCGGATGGCCCGGAATCAGTTCACAGTTCGGGATTGCCGACCTGTGCGGGATTCCAAAGGATTACTATTACTACTACAAGGCGCATTGGGTTGAAGAGCCATTCGTTCATGTCATGCCTCACTGGAATCGCGAGGGACTTGAAATCGATGAAAAGGGAAGAACCCGTGTCAGGGCATTTTCGAACCAGAAGAGTGCGGAGCTCTTCGTCAATGGAAGAAGCTGCGGGAAAAAGGAACTTGTTGACTGCAGCGCTGAATGGAACGTTGAATATGCTCC
>NZ_DAIUCE010000043.1:0-15513 GCF_036846325.1 Ligilactobacillus sp.
AAACAACTTCTGGTGGCACACGTTTTTATTCATGGAAATTCCCCCAATCAGCTTAAGACAAAACCGTTACGATTTTCTCGATTTTATGACCCAATTATAGCACAACCTCAACCGTTTGTTTCAAATTCATACCATCAAATTAATGATTATGTCTCACTTTCCTTTGCCAAGCTGATTTTGATTGTCTGCGCCGTTTTTTGAGGTATTCCCAAACTGATCAATTCTTCGACGCTTGCCGAAGACAGCCGCTTTAAGGAACCAAAATTACGCAAAAGCTTCGTTCGCGTTTTGGGACCGACACCCTTGATTCGTTCCAGTCTTGAAGACAATGAATTCTTGCTGTGAACCTGTCTATGAAAGGTGATTGCAAAGCGGTGCACTTCATCTTGAATGCGCTGCAGCAGATAAAATCCCTCACTCTTGGGATTCAACCCGATTTTTTCGCCGGTTTCGGTCATCAGGTCGGCCGTTTTGTGATGTTCATTCTTGACCATTCCGGCAACCGGGATGCTTAACCCGAGCTGATTTTGAAGCACGTCGACGCAGGCGTCAATCTGAATTTTGGCACCGTCCATCAAAATCAGATCGGGAAGAGTTTCATGCTCTTTCAACAGGCGGCTGTATCTGCGATAGATTACCTCTCTCGTACTTGCAGCCTCGTCTGCATGATCGGTATTCTTCAGCTTGTACTTGCGATACAGTTTTTTTTCAGGGCGGCCGTCGATAAAACAGACCATTGCCGACACGATGTCAGTCCCCTGAAGATGCGAGTGGTCAAATGCTTCAACGCGATGCCCGTTTGGAAGACCTAATGCATCGGTGATCTCGTTCATCGCGCCGACTGTCTTTCTGTCATCAAGTTCGAGAAGTCGAAATTTTTCTTCCAGGACAAGCCTGGCATTTTTATGAGCCATTTCCAATAAGTCCCGCTTCTGCCCTCTTTTGGGAGTTTTAACCGAGACTCCAAGAATCTCATTCAGAACTTTTTTGTCAATTCCTGCCGGAACAAGAATTTCCTTTGGCAAAATACGGTTTTTCTGATTATAGAATTGGAGGATAAATGAAGCAAGTTCTTCTTCCGGAAGATCAACGCAAGGGAAAAGGCGCTTTTCACGCTTCATCAAACGTGCCTGTCTGATGAAAAAGACCTGAATGGAAAGCCACCCCTTGTCCATAAAGAAGTTGAACAGGTCCCTTGGCGTATTGTCGTTTGAAATGATTTTCTGCTTCTCAACCGTCATTTCAACATAACGGATCTGATCTCTTATTTCAGCAGCTCTTTCAAATTCAAGCCTGGATGCCGCATCATTCATTTTTGCAGTCAGTTCGCGCTTGATCTGTGAAACGTTTCCGTTTAAAAACGACTTGATCTTGCGGATATTTCTCTCATAAGCTTCAACCGGAACTTCCTTGAAACATGCCCCCAGGCATTGCCCCATATGATAGTACAGACATGGTCTCTTCTGATGCCCGGAGCACCTTCTCAACGGATAGACCTTTTGCAGCAGCTGCATCGTTTCCTGTGCGGCATAAACATTTGGATACGGTCCAAAATAATATCCGCCGTCATTCAACACTTTACTTACAATCATTATTTGCGGATCGCGCTCATTCGTTATTTTTATATAAGGATATCCGGTCCCGCGCTTAAGTTTTATGTTGTAATAAGGCTTATGTTTTTGAATCAAGGTAATTTCAAGTAGAAACGCTTCCTTGTCAGTCGACGTCACGATTGTCTCAAAATCCCGAATTTCAGAAACCAGTCTGGCCGTTTTCCCTTCATGTGAACTCTTGAAATATGAACGAACGCGATTTTTCAGATTTTTGGCTTTGCCGACATAGATAATCTTTGCATTGACGTCTTTCATCAAATAACATCCGGGCTGGTCAGGCAGTAGTTTCAGCTTGTTTTCGATGTGCTGCGTCGCCATTGAAATACCTCCGTTTCGTTAAATACTACAGTATCTTCGCCAAAAATTCCCTTGCACGCTCAGTCTTAGGTGCATTAAAGAAATCTTCAGGATTGCCCTTTTCCTGAATATAGCCGTCAGACATGAACCAGACTTCATCAGCCACTTCCCTGGCAAATCCCATTTCGTGCGTGACGACAACCATTGTCATTCCGGAATCGGCCAAGTCACGCATAACCTTCAGAACTTCACCGACCATCTCCGGATCAAGCGCGCTGGTCGGCTCGTCAAAGAGCATCACCTCAGGATCCATCGCCAATGCGCGCGCAATTGCGACACGCTGCTGCTGACCGCCTGAAAGACTCGCAGGATATTGATTTTCATGCTCAGACAAGCCCACCTTTTCAAGCAGCAGTCTGGCTTTTTCCTCAGCTTCCTCTTCAGAGACTCCCTTGACCTTCATCGGTGCCACCTTGATGTTTTCAAGCACCGTCATGTTAGGAAACAGATTGAAGCCTTGAAATACCATTCCCATTTTCTCTCTTAAGGCACAAAGCTCCTTCTCAGATATATTCGTCAGATCTTTGCCTTCAAACAGGACCTTCCCGGAGTTTGGCCTTTCAAGCACATTCAAGCAGCGAAGAAAAGTGCTCTTGCCTGATCCTGAAGGACCTATCACGCAGATAACCTGTCCCTTGCTGACGTCTTCCGTGATGTCTTTTAAAATAACGTTTTCGCCGTATTTTTTCATAAGATTTTGAATTTCAATCATTTTCGTCATAACTAAACTTCCTTCCGATTCTCCCTAAAAATTTTCAATGCTTCAATTATACGTCCTTTTTCATTTTTATGCAATTTAAAGTTTGATTTCCGTTATATATTCAAATGAAATGCATAAAATTACATTACGCTCATACTCTTGCATTTTACGTGCCAAATCTGTTATGCTTTCAATGTTAAGAGGTGATTCCATGGGTCTTAAAGTAAACCGTCAGACAAATCTTGAAAAGCTTTTTGATCAATTCGCAGTCATAGAGCCGGAAAAGACTGAGAAAAATGAGAAAAAGGCCGAGAAGTCACAAAAGACTGAAGCTAAAAAGGAAAACAGGAAATAATTCCAGAGGAATCAGCGATGATTCCTTTTTTTCACTTCAAAAACACTGCATTTGATAAAAAAGCACCTCAAAGATGAGGTGCAAGTTTCCTACATCCCGGTCGTAAAACCATTGGGGTAGCGTTTATTCAACGTTTCGATGTTTGATTTGGCAACGTCATCGAAATCAACACCGGCCCATTGCGCAATCTGAGAAAGATACCACAGGACATCACCAAGCTCGTCAATCATTTTCTCCTTATCAAGATCCTTTCCCTTGAAGGTGTAGTCCTGAATCAGATCAATCAACTGACCGCTCTCTCCGGCCAGTCCCAGCGCACAATTCGTCAGAACCTGCTCATTACCGTAAAGAGTACGATTGGCAGCTTTTTGGTATTCATTGAATTCCATCGTCAATCCCCCTTAATGCCGCTCATTTTTTCAACCCAGTTCCAGACTTCTTCCTTGCCGGCCCTTGTAACGGATGAAAAAAGAACGATTTCGTCCTGCGGGTTCAAAGCGAGCTTCTTCCTGATCTGGCTCTCCGTCCTGTTCCACTTTCCACGCGGTATTTTGTCCATTTTCGTTGCACAGACAAGAATCGGCAGATCGTAGTAGTGCAGGAAGTCAATCATCTGACAATCAAGCTCCGTTGGCTCATGCCGACCGTCAACGAGCGAAATAACACCGCGCAGAACGGGACGATCGGAAAAATACCTTTCAATCATCTGTCCCCATTTTTCACGATCTTTTTTTGAGACTTTTGCGTACCCGTATCCCGGCACGTCTACAAAGTACAGTTCAGATTCAATATTGTAAAAATTAAGCGTCTGCGTCTTTCCCGGCTGACTTGACGTTCTTGCCAGTCCCTTGCGATTGATCAACGTATTGATCAAAGAAGACTTACCGACGTTCGATCGACCTGACAGAGCTATTTCCGGAAACCCCTCCTTTGGATATTGCACAGGAGAAACCGCGCTGATCGTCAGCTCGACATTTTGAACTTTCATTTTTTCTTCCACCCTTCATAAATCATCCTTGCATATCGTATCTTGAGCTGGCTGATTTACAAGCATTGATAAACTTTACCGAAGCAATTTCATGATTGCGTTTAGACAGAACGTGGCATGTTATATCATATACTAATTATACTATCTGAATTTAAATGATGCAAAGAAAGCACAAAAATGCCTCAGAAGCGACGATTCATCCGCCGCTTAAGGGAGCGACAGTATTTTCGCCATTTTGGATAAAAAAGAAACACCCCACAACGTATCGTTTGAGGTGTTTTCCGATAAGAAATAAGAGGGCCATGGTCCCTGATATATCTTATAAATTAATTACTTTGTCTTTACGACTTCCTTGTCACCGTAGTAACCGCAAGCTGAGCATACGTGATGTGACTTTCTGAGTTCACCACAGTTAGGGCATGCGCTCATGCCGGGAACTGACAGCTTGTAGTGCGTACGACGTAATCTCTTGCGTGTCTTTGATGTTTTACGTGCTGGTACAGCCATTACGGGGCACCTCCTTTAGCTTTCAAAATGACTCAACAAAAAGAATTGTACTTGTTATTCAAGAAATTTGCAACAAATCTCAGGAATTTTCCTCGGAATTCTTGAAAAAATCCTTTAATTTGGACAAACGCGGATCAACTCCGTCCTCATCTTTTCGAGATTCTTTCAACTGACTCTCGGAAACAACCGACCAGTCATTGCCGGAAGGCATCGACTCATCGTTGCTCTGTTCAGTAGCAGTCAAAACCTGCATAGGAATTTGCAACAAAACATTGTCACAAATCGCATCATCAAGATCCAAAATATCATCTGGTAAAACCATGACAACATCAGTATTCTCAAAACGCGACAAATCATGTTCATGCTGACTGACGTAATGCTCAGTAAAATCAAAGACAAGCGGAACTTCCGCTGCCTCCAGCGAACGTGAAGACGGAAGCACAAGCTTTGTCTTAACTTTAACATAACCGCAGACTCCCAATTCGTCAACGGAAAAGATTCCCTTGACTTCAACGGGGGAAACGTCAATAATATCCGAATTCCGAGCCATGAGCTCATCTTTCAGATCAAGCGTTTCAGAAAACGTCAACGGTTCATCGACAGTCTGGCGTAATTCATTCAGCGACCATTTCATGCTGTATTTCCTCCCAATGCAACAAATTCGATTATAACTGTCAACCAGGAGTTTGTCAACCCATTTTACTTGACAGCTCGCTTAAAATCTTAGCGGTGCCCGCTTTAAATCCTGCTCGCACCCATTTTTGAGCTGATAAATCTTTCCCGTACGATAATCAAGTTCCAGGCGTTTTCTACGATCGTCCTGGCCGACCTTTGCGAAAATATCAATTTCATCGCGTTTCTTCGCCAAATGCAAGACGCTGCGACCGCGCTCATTGAATCCGAGCACCCTGACGTACGGGTTATCATTGTAAGCCTCAATTTCGTCGCATTTAATACCCAAAAGGCATGAGCAAGCCAGACGCGACAATCTCGTATACGTAAAACGCTTGTTTTTCACGAGCTTGATCCATTCGTCAAAAGTCGCATCATATGGCATTTTCTGAGCACACTCCTTCAAACGATACTCGATTCCTTCAGCCATCCCGTAGATTCTCCCAAGCGAATCCACGGACTGGCTGAGCAGCAGATAATGAAGATCAGGCCAAAAATCATTCCACGAAACGAATGGCCTTTTCTTAAAATCATTTGCCGTTGCTTCTGGAACGACTTGATCAATCCGAGAACGGGCACCGCTTGCAACGGAGGTTCTGATCGCCGTTGCGCTTGCGATTTCCGAGTTATCACCAAAAGTCGTTTCATGATATCCCGCTTTGATCCTTTGAACGGGATGCAATTCCAATTCGTTTTTCATTAAAAGTGACTGCTTGGCGTATGACAGTGCCAGCAAGTCGTTTGGCTGATCAACGCTATGCCCGATTTTTTGCGCAATTGCCTGTTGAAACGATGCGGCATACGACTGATCGTATTTTTTGAAATCACCGTGAACGTCTGCGACAAGTTCGGCATATTTCTTAAAATCGTATTCAGCATGCTCCGCACCAAAAAACAAATCGGTGACTCCAAGAGAACTCAATGCGTTTACGCCGCCAAAGGCAAATCGATCCGCCGGCTGCATGCAGGCGGCAACCGGTACTTCAACGACCAGATCGGCACCATTCTGCAATGCTTCGCTTGCCCTGGTCCATTTATCAAAACATGCCGGTTCTCCGCGTTGAAGAAAGTTTCCGCTCATTGCGACAACTAACGGCGCATCGCCTGATTCCCTCTTAATCTGTTCAATCTGATAGCGATGACCATTGTGAAACGGGTTATACTCAGCTATTACGCCTGCAATCTTCATAAACCGCACCTCTCAGTCCTTTTGACAGACAAAGAACCAGCGCGTTGTCTGCTCATTCGGCTTGCTCCTGCCAAAGTCGGCACTGACTTTGACTTGACTGAACCCTGCATTTTCAAGTGCCTTCAAATAAACGTCAAGCTCATAGGTTCTTTCGTAATGAAGCTCTTCAATTCGATCATATCCGTCTTCCTTTTCATTCCAGATAAAGAAAGTCAATTCATGCTCGATGCTGTGAAGATGCTTCCCTTCAAAACTCGTCCAGATGAAAGCCTGCTCCTCATCGGTGTAGTTGTACATGTAGCCTGGATAAACCACATCGGTTTGATAAGGAGTAATCACGTCAAAGATAAGTTTTCCTTCAGGCTTCAGGTGCTGAAAAACTTCAACGAATGCCCTTTCAACGCTTTTTTCATCAGGCAGATAACAAAATGAATCAGCAAAGCAGGTCACGTTGCTGAATTTTTCGGAAAGACCGCTTAAATCAAGCATATTGCCCTGATAAAGCGGAAGGTCGACCCCCGCTTCCTCAGCATGTTCCAAAGCAAGACTCAGCATCTCTTCCGACAAATCCAGTCCTGACGTTTCAAACCCACGCTCTGCAAGCTTCACGGCAAATCTTCCCGATCCGCACGCAAGGTCCAGAACGTTTCCCGAAACAAGCTCATTTTCGGCAAAATCAAGCCAGTTGGCATACATCTCAGGATCCATCAAATCATCGTAAAGTTTGGCGAATGTCGTATAAATCATTATTCTTTGACCCAATCGGCAATATCTGCCAGAGGTGCGTCGGACCAAAGCTTTTCAAGATTGTAAAACTGGCGCGTCTCAGTTTTGAAAACATGAACGACAACGTCGCCCAAATCAAGCAATATCCAGTTTGCCCCGTCTTTTCCTTCGACGTTCCGGACTTCAAATCCTGCTTCTTCAACTTTTTCTTCAATTATGTCGGCAACTGCCTTGACCTGGCGTTCAGAATTCGCCTGCATGATCACAAAATAATCCGCAAGCAGGCTGATTCCCTGAACGTCCAAAGCGACAATATCCTCAGCGCGCTTGCTGTCAGCAGCTTCAACGACAACTTTTAATAATTCCTTGCTATCCATAAAATACCTCGCTTTAATTTTCTGCAACGAACGCATTATAAGTCAAAATAGCGTCCGGATAAATTCTAGAACTGCTGCTCATCAAAAACTGCAGCGTATGTTTGGTTTCAAAAATCACGGCCTGCTTTAAATCAGAATAAGCCAGAGCTCTTGCAATCCTGACGTCCGGAAAACTGCGATTCGGTTCGACATAATCGCTGACGTAAACAATTTGATCAAGCGTCGTCATTTCAGGAGCTCCTACCGTATGCCGCCTTACGGCATTCAAGATTTCCTCGTCCGTAATTTCAAGCTCGTCCTTGATGAATTCAGCGCCGACGACACCATGCCAGATAAAATTGCCCCAGTTCAGCAAATCAGAATCAAGATCTTTTTCCCTGATTTTTTCGATGAACTGTTCATCCGTTTTTTCCTTGGCATAGTCATGAACAAAGCCTGCAATCATTGCCTGTTCCGGATCGACTCCGTTCAATCCGGCAAGTTCATAACACGTTTGTCCAACGCCCAGAATATGTTTATAACGAAAATCGCTCAATTGACTCCTGATTTTCTCCAGCAATTCCTCTTTTGTGCCATGGTAGAAACGATTGCTAAGTTTTATTTCACTCACGATACAAGCCTTCCTCTCTGATATACTCCTCAACGGCATCGGGAACAAGATATTTGATTGAGCAGTCATGCCTGATTTTTTCCCGAATCATCGATGAGCTGATTTCAATGTGCGGAACGTCCACCCAGACAATCGGATACTCGCTTCTGTGCCTGTAACCGGGACGCTCGACGCCGACAAATTTGACCAGTTTGATCAGATCGTCAATCCGGTGCCATTTTGGCAAATACTCCACCATGTCGCCGCCGATAATGAAGTAGTATTCAGTTTCAGGATTTCTTAACGTAAGCTCCTTCATCGTATCATAAGTATAGCTTACGCCGCCTCGTTTCAGTTCGATGTCTTCTATCTCAAAATCAGGGTTGGTTTCGATTGCAAGTTCCGCCATCTTCAAACGGTATTTTGCATCAATCGCGCTTTTGGCATCGACATGCGGTGGCAGGTTGTCCGGCATGAACATGACCTTGTCAAGATCAAGCTGACTTTTAACCTGCTCCGCCATAATCAGATGACCGTGATGAATCGGATTGAATGTTCCGCCCAGAATTCCGACACGTTTCTTCCTGATTCCGCTGATCGGTTCAACCTTAATCTGAATCTCAGGCGTCTTCTTCTTAGAGATAACCACGAAAAGGCCTCCTACATCCTGGCTGCTTCAAGCGAATAGCTGCGATTTTCACGCTTGTCCGCCTGCTTGAACAAAACGAGAACGTGGCCGATCTTCTGGACGACCTGAATCCGCGAATTGGTTTCGATATACTCAATGACTTCTTCATCTTCAACAATTGCGTTTTGCAAAACGTTGACTTTAAGCAATTCGCGCTTTTCAATTGCATCTTCGACCTGCTTGAGCCAATTTGCAGTCAAACCTTCTTTTCCGACTTGGAAAAGCGGTCTCATCTCATGAGCCTGCGAACGTAAATAGCGTTTTTGTTTTCCTTTAAGTTTCATCTTTTCAACCTCTTAAATCATTGCTTTTCTCAAAACGACGCTGACGCCTTCAGGAGCCCAGCCGGCAACGATGCTGCCTTCCTTGACGGAAATCCATCCGAGTCCCGCAAAAACCAGATCGCTTTTTTCAGTAACCTTGAACTCAAATCTGACAAGCTTCGGAAATGTCTTCATCTCTTCTTCTGAAGGTGGATTCAGCAGTTTTCCGGCGTGCTTTTCATAAAATGCAGAGGCGTTTTCCGTCTTGGTTCTGTGAATCATCAAATTGTTGTCCAGATATACGACTACGCCCTGCTTTTTTCCGGAAACGTAATCAAAACGCGCCAATGCGCCCAGAAACAGAGTCTGTCCCTCATTCAGCTGATAAACTTTAGGCTTGATTTCCTTTTGGGGAGAGGCCAGTTTGAGTTCTTTCGGCGACAGGTAATGAGCCATCTGATTCTTGTGAATGATTCCCGGCGTGTCGATCAGAAATCGGCCGTCGCCAAACGGAATTTCAATCCGATCAAGCGTTGTTCCCGGAAAACGCGATGTCGTGATCAAATCGCTGATACCGGTTCGATGCTTGATGATCTGATTAATCAGAGTCGATTTCCCGACGTTTGTGACGCCAACGACATACACGTCTCTTCCCTCGCGATATCTGTCGATTAATTCCATCAGCCTGTCAACCTCATGCCCCTTTGAAGCACTCGTCAAACAAACTTCAACCGGGCGCAGTCCCTGTGCATTTGCAGACTGACGCAGCCAGTCTCTGATTTTTGAGCGCTTGAGCGAGCGCGGAAGCAGATCTTCCTTGTTTCCAACCATCAAAATCGGATTATTGCCGACGAAACGGTGCAGTCCCGGAATAATCGAACCGCTGAAATCAAAAATATCAACAACGTTGACGATCAATGCGTCCGATTCTCCAATCTGATTGAGCAACGCCAGAAAATCGTCATCCGTCAACGAAACATCAGCCGTTTCATTGTAATGCCTCAGTCTGAAACAGCGCTTGCAATAAAGGTCTTCATCATCTGTCCGTTTTTCCAAGGCAGACTGCGGCATAAATCCAGGTTCTTGCGGATCAACGGTCTGTATTTTTGCACCGCAACCTATACAGTACAGTTCATCTGAATTTTCAGTCATTCAAATCATGCCTCCATGTCGTGCTTAGTTTATTTTCTTTCAGCAATCGCTTTTTAACGATATTTTCCAAAAAACGATTTATTTTAGTGTTCCATGCATCTGATTTCACTAAAGGCTTCACTAAAATGCAGCGAATTCCGAAATTGTTTGCCGATGCCACATCGGTCATCAGCTGGTCACCGACGAGAACCGTCTCGTGTCTTTTCAGTCCGTATCTCTTCACCGCAATTCTGAGACCACGCGCAAATGGTTTCATTGCACGCGAAACAAACGGCAATCCCAGCGAACGAACCGCCCGTTCCACCCTTTTGAAACTATTATTTGAAACGACTACCACAGGAATCTTTGCTTCTTCCATTTTCTGAAGCCATTCGCGAAGCTGGGGCGTTCCATCTGGATTATTCCAGGCAATCAAGGTGTTGTCAAGATCCGTCAGCACCACCTTGATGCCCTTTTTTCTCAATTCCTCCGGAGGTAAATCGTAAATTGACTCAACTTGCCATGTTGGTTGAAATTTTGAAAACATGCTCTAATTCCCTTCTGAAATCTTGCTACTACAATTATAGATTAGTCGGGCCCCTTTGCGCAAGAAACCCGAATCAGTCCCATTAGCAATAAAAAGGAGCCAGGAGAAAAAATCTTCCCAGCTCCTTTTGGTTAGCTAATTATTTTGCCAAAGCTTTCTTTGCTTCTTCAACAACGGCCGTAAATGCTGCTGCATCAGTAATAGCAAGATCAGCCAACATCTTGCGGTTAACTTCGATGTCAGCCAACTTCAAGCCGTGCATCAATTGGCTGTAGCTGATGCCGTTCATACGAGCTGCAGCGTTGATACGAGCAATCCACAACTTGCGGAAGTTGGACTTGTTCTTGCGACGATCACGGAAAGCATATTGATATGACTTCATTACCTGTTGCTTGGCAACCTTGAATTGAGTATGCTTTGAACCGCGATATCCTTTAGCTAATTTCAAGACTTTCTTACGACGTTGACGCGTAACTGTTCCACCTTTAACACGTGGCATGATAATTCCTCCTTAGTATCCCGACTCTTCGGGTAAAAAAACAAAATCGTGCATGTGCACCGACCAAAATGGTGCGACATTCAAAACTTGAATAAATGAATGATTATTTCATTTGTGAAAGCATCTGCTTGATACGCTTCATATCAGAGCCGGATACCATTGTAGCTTTACGCAACTGGCGACGTTGCTTAACCGTCTTGCCGTGAAAACGGTGTGATGTGTAAGCATGATTACGCTTCAAGCCACCATTACCCGTACGCTTGAAACGCTTTGCTGATGCGCGGTGTGTTTTTTGTTTTGCTGCCATAATACCATATTCCTCCTATGTGATTTAAGCCTGATTTTCGGCTTTTGGTGCAAGCATTAAGAACATGCTGCGACCATCCATTTTTGGCTTGGATTCAACTGTAGCAACATCAGATGTTTCTTCAGCGAATCGATCAAGAACTTCGCGGCCGATCTCCTTGTGAGTAATCGCACGACCCTTAAAACGGATGGAGACTTTCACTTTGTCCCCTTTTGAAAGGAACTTGCGTGCATTCTTCATCTTAGTGTTGAAGTCATTCGTGTCGATCGTTGGGCTCAAGCGAACTTCTTTAACGTTGATCACTTTTTGCTTTTTACGAGCTTCACGCTGTTTCTTCTGCAACTCAAAACGATACTTCCCATAATCCATGATTTTGGCAACAGGTGGTTTCGCTTTCGGTGCAACCAAAACAAGATCCAAATTGGCTTGTTCTGCCATTTGCAACGCCTCTTGCTTAGACTTGACCCCAAGCTGAGAGCCGTCATCGGAAATCAAGCGTAATTCACGTGCGCGAATGCCTTCGTTTACCATCTTATCAACTGCTATGGCGTTTCACCTCCAAAAAAATTTCAGAGAAAATGCAGAAAAAAACGGGTGCTCGCATAAACCAAACGCAAAGCACCCGTAAAAAATCCGTTCAATCGGAAATTAATTTCTTATTTCTGCCCAGGAACCTGTGTCCCTCAGGCGAGAAGCGGGAGCCTCTGCTTTTTTTCTCAACTTTTATATCTTAACAGTCTTATTTGCTCTTGTCAACTGTTTAACCGATTTTTTAATCTTCGCTGCGACTATATGTTTCAAGATCGTGATTCAGAATCTTCTTGAAGTCATCAAAGGCCATTGTTTCGGTCTTTTCCTGACCATAACGACGAACCGTGACTGTTCCCTGATCTTTTTCATTATCTCCGACAACGAGAGTATAAGGAACCTTGTTGACTTGTGCCTGGCGGATCTTGTAGCCCATCTTTTCATTGCGATCATCGACAGAAACGCGGATCTGGTGTGAAGCAAGAGCACCTGCAAGTTTCCTTGCATAATCCGTGTGAAGATCCAAATTGACAGGAATGACTTCAACCTGCTTTGGAGCAAGCCATGTCGGGAAGGCACCCTTGTACATTTCGGTCAGGTAAGCCGTGAAACGTTCCATCGTTGAAACGATGCCGCGGTGAATCATGACCGGACGATGTTCCTCACCATCGGCTCCGATATATTTGAGATCGAACCGTTCAGGGAGAAGGAAGTCCAATTGAATCGTCGAAAGTGTTTCTTCGCCGCCAAGCGCAGTCTTTGTCTGAACGTCAAGCTTAGGACCGTAGAATGCTGCTTCACCTTCGGCTTCAAAATATTCAAGCCCAAGATCATCCATTGCAGCCTTCAGCATACGCTGAGATTTTTCCCACATCTCATCATCATCATAGTATTTGTGAGTATTTTTCGGATCGCGGTAACTGAGGCGGAAACGATAATCATTGATATTGAAATCATGATAAACTTCAACCATAAGCTGAAGCGTCCGTTTGAATTCTGCTTCAATCTGATCCGGAGTCACGAAAGTATGACCGTCATTCAAAGTCATTTCGCGAACACGAGACAAGCCTGTCAGTGCTCCTGATTTTTCATAGCGATGCATCATGCCAAGTTCTGCAATTCGCAACGGAAGATCGCGATAAGAACGAATATGACGATTGTAAATCTGAATGTGTGACGGGCAGTTCATCGGACGAAGTTCAAGTAGTTCTCCATCGCCCATGTCCATTGGAGGAAACATGTCTTCACGATAATGATCCCAGTGACCTGATTGCTTGTACAAATCAACATTGGCAAGAATCGGCGTATAGACATGTTCGTAACCCCATGAAACTTCCTTGTCAATGATATAGCGTTCAATCGTACGACGAATGGTAGCACCGTTTGGCATCCAGTACGGAAGACCTGCACCGACCTTCGGGTCAACGAAGAAGAGATCAAGGTTGTTGCCGATGACACGGTGATCGCGTTCATGTGCTTCCTGCTGACGCTTCAATTCTTCGTCAAGTTCTTTTTGCTTGCTGAAGGCCGTACCGTAAATACGTTGCAGCATTGGATTTGACGAAGCGCCTTTCCAATATGCGCCGGCAACTGAAAGAACCTTAAAGACCTTGACCTTGCCCGCATCCTCAAGCGCAACCGGTGACGTAAAATCGACATGATTCAAAAGCTTGTGTCCGTACACCTTGCCGTCCGTCGCATTTTCCCTGACGATTTCAGTTTGATATTCGTCATTTTCGACAAGCTTCAAAGCCTGGTCGAGATCATACTCCACAAATTCGATTTTTTCCTTTGCCTTGACGATTTCTTCCATCTTCTTCGTCAGTTTTTCAAAATCTGCTTCGCCGACCTGACCGTCTTCCTTATCAGTATCGAAGTAAAATCCGTGTTCCGTCACTCCGCCTTCGCCAAATTTGACGTTTGGATAAAGCTCATGCAAGGCGGCTGCCAGAACAACTGCGGCGGTATGCCACAAGGCAATTCTTCCGTCATCGGAATCCTTCGTTACGATTTCAATTGAACCGTCTGTGAGTTTTTGATTCAAATCAACGAACTTGCCGTCGAGCTTGCCGCAGACAGCCTTCTTGGCAAGACTCATGCTGATTGAAGCAGCAACATCCTTAACTGTTGCACCGTCTTCAAATTCCTTGACGGCGCCATCTGGAAATTTAAGTTCCATTAGTATTACCTCCGATAATTTTTGCTTATGTGAAAAGGCACAAAAAAACGTCCCCGACATGACTCATGCCATGTCAGGGACGTCATTGACGCGGTTCCACCCATTTTCGACATTCTTTAACCGAATGACCTCAAAAACCGCTGATAACGGATGCGATCCGTCTTACCTTTGCAGTAAGCTCTCCATGAAAGCGGTAAGCTCGCCCGCCTGAGAGGCTTTCAGTCGCGTCCTCTCTCCCTGAATGGGTTGCCGTTTGTCTTTCACTAATGTATCTCTTATTTAAACACTAAGTTCCATCTTTTTCAAGTATTTTTTTTAAAACACTCAATCATTTCTGAGATTGGGACCGTCAACAATGATTTCAGTTGACAAGAATCTGATTCTCTCCATAATCCGCCTGGCTTTCAAAGAATCAGCCTCCATCCGATTACTAAACGTCAAATAACTGCTTTCAAGTTCTTTCATCGATAAATTTGATGAAAAAAACGTTGGAAGCTCTTCTTGCATTCGATGCTGCAAAATGACGCCCAAAATATCATCGCGCGACCAGTTGGAAAGAGAATCCGCACCAATATCGTCAAGCATAAGCACTGGCGCATTCTTGACTTCGTTAACGACGTCCGCAACCGTCCTGCCCGTTTTATCTCCAAGAAGAGCCTTAAGGTCAGAAATGAACGTCGGAACGTGCAAAATCGTCGTTGAAAAGCCTTTTTCTGCCAGATCATTCGCAATTGCGCCTAGAAGATACGTCTTTCCGACACCGAATTTTCCTTCAAGGTAAAGTCCCTTGTGAAATTCGTCTGGATTTTCCATATAGGATCTGACAAAAAGCAATGCCTGTTTTAAAGCCGCCGCCCTGCCTTTCGTCATCGTTCCGTAATCCTGCAGGCTTGCATTCCTGATCGACTTCGGAACGCTGATCATTCTTACGCGTCGCTTGATTTCACGTCGCTGCTTTTGCTGCATGTTTTCCTTTGTCGGCAAATACACGATCTGAACATGTTTGGAACTCATAATCAATTTGGGACAGTATCCTGGCATGAACGTTTTCTTTCCGGCATCACAATCCTTTTTAAAATTCAAATACTCGATGAATTTCGACATGCTTCGCCTGATTTCGTCAGCATCCAACTCGTCATGATGCTCTTTGATAAAAGCAACAATTTCAGGTTCCTTCAATACTTCCTGGTAAACGACTCTGACTTTTTCTTCCCAATGATATTTTTCCATCAATTCTGTCATTTTCTGCCCTACGTCTTCCATAAAACTCACCTGCCTTTGCCATTTTTCATCTGATT
>NZ_DAIUCE010000044.1:0-14150 GCF_036846325.1 Ligilactobacillus sp.
GACATGAAAACCTTATTTTTTAAATACAGTGCTGAGAATCGCCTGCCCAGTCAGGCGCCAAGACGGGATTACGGGCAAAACGGTAATTTGGGGGATTTGCCCGTAAATGGCAACCACTGGTTGCGGGCAAAGCACACATTTAACGTTGCATACAAAAACAAAGCCCCAGATGAAATTCGCAGTTAACTGCAAATTTCACCCGGGGCTTTCGATCGAGACATAGTTTTTTCCAAGTCTCCCTTTAGTTTCCTACTTGATAAGTTCGTAGATTGCTTCGGCATAGATTGCGCATGCCTTGACCAAAACGTCAACCGGAACGTATTCATTGGCCTGATGCATCGTATCCGGCGTATCAGGGAACATGGCGCCAAATGCAACACCGCGTTCCATCAAGCGTCCGTATGTTCCGCCTCCGACGACTTTACCGGTTTCCTTTGTTCCCATTTGACGGTTATAAACGTCAAGAAGCGTTGAAACCAACGGATCATCAGGTGAAACATAGTGCGGAACCATCACACTTCCCTGCTCCAGGGAAACGTTCATCGGCGCAACGACTTTTTCAAGACCAGCTTCAATCGTCTTTTCGTCCATTCCTTTAGGGAAACGGAAGTTGAGCGTAATCTTGCCGCCTTTTCCTGCTTCAAATGAGAAGATGCCGGCATTCATCGTCAAATCGCCCATCACGTCATCCGTGAAATCAATTCCAAAATTCTTCATGCGCGAATCCTTGTGCAAGTACTCTGCAGTGAATTTGATGAAGTTTTCGGCATCGCCGCCAAAATTGAAGTGTTGCAGGAAGTCTGCCATGTAGGTGCCGGCATTTTCACCCTTGCGCGGTTCCTGGGCATGAGCAGCTTTTCCGATCATGTGCAGGAACAATGTTCCGTTTTCCATAAAGGCCGTTCCGACAACCGGGTGACCCGCAACATACGCATCAAATGCTTCAATGATCTCTTCTGCATTCCCGGCATTCAGACTGACTTCGCAATCGCGCGGAACCATGTTCTCACGCAAACCTGATTCAAAGCTCAAAAGTTCAACGTCACCTCCGTTTGAACCCTCAAAGTTCAGGAAGAAGCTGACATTGCCCTTTTCACCGTTGATAACCGGGAAAAAGGCATCTGGAGAAAATCCGAAGTCAGGTTGAGGCATCTTTTCAAAGTAATGCGTCATTCCGCGCCACTGGCTTTCTTCATCGGTTCCCAAAATAAAACGAACCTTTTTGGAAACGGGGAGTCCGAGTTCCTTGATAATCTTCAGACCGTAGTAGCAGGCCATTCCAGGTCCCTTGTCATCCTGTGCGCCGCGCGCATAGAGATTGCCGTCTTTGATCACAGGCTTGAACGGATCCGTATTCCAGCCCTTGCCGGCAGGCATGACGTCAACGTGTGCCAGCATTGCCATCGTTTCGCTTCCTTCGCCGAATTCGATGTGGCCGGCCAATCCATCAAGTTCAAGCGTTTCAAACCCGTCGCGTTTCCCGATCTCAAGAAACTTGTCCAAGGCTTCCTTTGGTCCGGGACCAAGCGGTGCTTCAGGCGTTCCCTTTGATTCATCCCTGACGCTTTCGATTTCAAGCATCGTCTTCAAATCGGCAAGCATTTCATCCTTGCGATTCTCAGCTTCCTTTTTCCAGTCAATTGTCATTTTTATTCCTCCTAATAGAAATACATACGATAATTTTACCATATTTCTGCCTTTTACGTTTGCTTTTTGATTTGGAAAGAATTATGTTAGAAGAAAACGAAGAAGGGCTGATTTAAATGCACGTCATTACGCAGCAGGATGTTGTAAACGTTATTCAAAAAAGAATCGCAACCGGTCACAAGGGGACCTTTGGCCGAGTTTCAGTCGTCGGAGGCAATGCCAATATGGGCGGTGCGGCAATCATGGCCGTACAGGCTGCCGTCAAAGCCGGAGCCGGACTGACTACCTGCATTTCGCACAAAGATAATCTCACGGCGCTTCATACGCGCGTTCCTGAAGCAATGTTCATTGACTATACCGACAGTGACGACCTGTCCAGATCCGTTTCCCAAGCAGACGTTGTCGTTGTCGGACCAGGACTTGGGACGGATGAGACCGCCAGACGAATTTTCTCTTCCGTCTTGAAGAATGCAAACCGGACGCTGATCATCGACGGCTCGGCCATTACCATGCTTGCAGAGGACGACCGGCTGAAAAAAATGATGCCGGATGCCAAAATCATCTTTACCCCGCATGAAATCGAATGGCAGAGACTTTCGGGCTTAAGACCGGCAGAGCAGACTCCTGCAAAAAATGCGGCAAAGGCTCTTGAATTGAATGCTGATGTCGTTTTGAAAAAGCACGGTACGGAAATCTACCACCTTTCAGGAAAATGCTCAAAGCTCACAATCGGCGGTCCATACATGTCAACCGGTGGAATGGGTGACACGCTCACCGGCATCTGTGCGGCCTTCCTGGCTCAATTCAAGGGTGATCAGGATCAGATCCTGGATGCCGCCGTCTACACGCATTCCGACATTGCTGCCTTACTTTCAAAAGAGCGCTACGTTGTTTTGCCGAGTGAAATTTCCGATAATTTGCAAAAATACATGAAACATAGATGCAACGGCCAAATTTTATGAAAATTCACTCATATTTCTTGAAAACATATTGATTCTGACTTCAAAAAAAGACCACCGCCCAACTGACGGTGGCCTTTTTCAGTCGCTGATTTTAAGTCCTTCAATCTCCGTTTGAGTCAAGGCTCTGTATTTTCCAGGATCAAGTCTACCGTCAAGTTCAAGCGATCCCATCTTAATCCTTTTAAGTTCCAGCACGTGCATCCCCGCACTGGCAAACATCCGCTTGATCTGGTGATACTTGCCCTCAGAAATCGTAATCTCGATTTCTGACATGCCGGCATCTTCATCAACATTCTTGACGACAAGCCTGGAAGGTTTGGTAACTTCACCGTTCCTCAATTCAATCGGCTTTGAAAAAAGCTCGACTTCAGCCTCGGTCACGATTCCTTCAATCCTTGCCTCATAGATTTTTTCAACATGCTTTTTTGGTGCCAGCAAATCATGTGCAAGCTTCCCGTCATTCGTCAGAAGCAACAGCCCCGTCGTATCCTTGTCAAGTCTTCCGACAGGAAAAAGTCCCCTGACACAGTCCTTCTTGTCAATCAGGTCAAGCACGGTTTCTTGAACCGCATCTTCCGTTGCAGTGATGACGCCCTTTGGCTTATGCAGCATATAGTATGCAAAGCTCTGATACCTAAGCTCTTCTCCATCGATACAAACAATGTCTGAAAACTCATCGATTTGTCTTTTTCCTGAATTTTCCGTCATGCCGTTGACCGTTACGCGCCTGCTCTTCAACAGAACCTTGACCTCGCTTCTGGTCCCCTGATTACATTCGGCTAAAAATTTATCTAGTCTCATTTTCACTGTCCTTTATGAAAAAATTGTAAACTGCTCCCAGACATGCAAACCAGACAAGCGAAAACAGCAAAGACATCAGCGTGCTTTTTGAAAATGCCAGCAAAACCAGAACCGCCAGGAAAAAGATGATCGTGATCCAATTCGAAACGGGGAAAAGAGGCATCGCAAAAAGCGTCTGTTCGCCTCCGCGGCTTTTCTTGTATTTATAATGGCAGACAACCAGAACAATCCAGATGAAAACAAAACTGACCGTTGCAATGCCTGAAATGATTTCGAAAATTGCAGCCGGCAAGAAAAAGTTTAAAATAACGATCACAAACAGAATGCAGGCTGAAAAAATCAAAGCATTGACCGGTACGCTGCGATTATTGCTTTTGCCCAGTTTCTTTGAAGCCTGTCCGCTGTTTGCCAGAACAAACAATGTTCTGCTCGTACTGAAAATTGCACTGTTGCAGGCCGAAAGAGCAGCCGTCAGGACAACGAAGTTAATCACCCCGGCGGCAATCCTGATGCCGATGCCGCTGAATACCTGAACAAACGGACTTGAATTCGTTGCAATCTGATTCCAAGGATAAATGCACATCAAAACAAACATCGAACCGACGTAAAAAAGTCCGATTCTGATTGGCAAAGTATTGATCGCCTGCGGAAGATCGCGCTTCGGATCAGCCGTTTCACCGGAAGTCAGACCAACCATCTCAATTCCAGTAAAGGCAAAGATGACCATCGGAAATGCTGCCAGCAGTCCATTGAACCCCTTCGGGAAAAAACCGCCGTAACTTACGAGATTGCCTAACGAGACAGCATGTCCGCCGACCTTGGCCTTCATCACAAGCAAAACGACGCCGGTTCCGATCAATGCCAGAATTGCCAGAACCTTGATGCTTGAAAACCATGTCTCCAATTCTCCGAATGCCCCGACGCTCAGCAAATTAAACGCCAACAGCAAAACGATTATCCAAAAAGCCGTCAGCCACTGCGGAATTCCCGGAAACCAATACCTGATATAAATCCCGCTTGCGGTCAAATCTGCCATTGCCAAAGACTCCCAGCAAAGCCAATACGTCCATCCGACGATGAATTCGAAGCGCGGCCCCAAATACTCGCGTACGAATTCTATGAATGAATTCTTCGACAGATCGGATAAGATCAGTTCGCCGATTGCGCGCATCATGAAGAAGCAAAAGATGCCGGCAATGAGATACGCCAGAATAATCGCCGGACCGGCCTTTTGAATTGCTGTTCCTGAGCCCAGAAACAGCCCCGTTCCGATTGCCCCGCCAATTGCAATCATCTGAACGTGCCTGTGTGTCAGTGCTCGTGATAGTTCGTTGTTCAAATCCTTACCCCCTATAATTTGTTATCATTATAGTAAATATTTATGCATTAATCAAGGGATGAGGGTTCATCGAACGCTCTTAATCCGTATTTAGTTCGCATTCTGACACAAATTAACTTATCATGACTTGAATTCTTCTTTTTTAGCTTCTTAAATAAATGTACTCCATCATTAAAGTTCGCTTTTAACAAAAATTCCTGCTGAACGTCAGCAGGAATTCAATGATACTCATTATTTTACGACAATATTGACCAGTTTGCCCGGAATTGCAATGACGCGAACCACGTTCCTGCCTTCAACGAATTCCCTGACATGTTCATCTGCCATCGCAGCCTTTTCAAGCTCTTCCTTCGTGATGCTGCTTGAAACCTTCAAGTGCTGGCGGACACGACCGTTAACCTGAACGACGACCTCGACTTCATCTTTAACGAGTTTCGATTCATCATATTCAGGCCATTTTGCATAAGCGATGCTTCCGACGTGACCGAGCTTGGTCCAAAGCTCTTCTGCCAGGTGCGGAACGAGCGGAGCAAGAAGCTTGACGAATCCTTCAACGTATTCAAGCGGCAGGGAATCTGCCTTATAGCAGTCATTGACGAAAACCATCATTTGCGAAATGGCCGTGTTGAAGTGCATCTTCGTAAAGTCTTCAGTAACCTTCTTGACCGTCTGGTTATAGGCAAAGTCAAGCTCGCCTTCATTGATCGTCGTGATCCGGTCGCGCATGTTGTCATCTTCATCGATGATCAGATTCCAGATACGGTTGATGAACTTGTAGGCACCGTTCAGCCCGTCTTCGCTCCATGGCTTGGATGCTTCCAGAGGTCCCATGAACATTTCATAGAGACGAAGCGTATCTGCGCCGTACTGCTCGACAATATCATCAGGATTGATGACGTTGCCCTTCGACTTGGACATCTTTTCGTGGTTGTTTCCAAGAATCATTCCCTGGTTGACCAGCTTTTGGAACGGTTCCTTCGTAGGAACGACACCCAGATCGTACAGGAACTTATGCCAGAATCGTGCGTAAAGCAGGTGCAAAACGGCATGTTCGGCCCCGCCGACATAAAGATCGACCGCCATCCAGTGCTTGAGCTTGTCATAGTCTGCAAGCTGGCCCTGGTTGTGCGGATCAACATAGCGCAGGAAGTACCACGAACTTCCTGCCCATTGCGGCATCGTGTTCGTTTCGCGCTTGCCCTTGCGTCCGTTCTTGTCGACAACGTTTACCCAGTCATCAAGATTGGCCAGCGGACTTTCACCTGTGCCGGACGGCTTGATGTCCGTTGCCTTTGGCAGACGAAGCGGGAGTTCGTCTTCGGGAACAAGCGTTGTTTCACCGTCTTCCCAATGAATGACCGGAATCGGTTCGCCCCAGTAGCGCTGGCGGGAAAATGTCCAGTCACGCAGACGATAGTTGACCTTCTTCTTGCCGACGCCTTTTTCTTCAAGCCATTCAACCATCCTGTCAATGGCTTCCTTCTTGCCGAGTCCGTCCAAAAAGCCGGAATTGATGTGCCTGCCGTCTCCCGTATAGGCCGCTTCCTCAACATTGCCGCCTTCGATAACCGGTTTGATCGGCAAATCGAATTTCCTGGCAAATTCATAGTCACGTTCATCATGGGCAGGTACAACCATGATCGCACCAGTGCCATAAGATGCCAAAACGTAATCTGCAATCCAAATCGGAAGCTTCTCGCCGTTTACAGGATTGATGCCGTAGCTTCCCGTAAACACGCCGGTCTTTGTCTTTGCAAGATCGGTACGTTCAAGATCTGATTTGTGAGCGCATTGATCAACGTAGGCATCGACTGCCTCCTTTTGCTCAGCAGTCGTTAAGGAACTTACATATTCATGTTCAGGTGCCAAAACCAGCAGCGATGCGCCAAAAAGCGTATCAGGACGGGTCGTGAAGACTTCAATCTGCTTGTCATCGTGGCCGCAGACGCCGAATTTCACGGAAGCGCCGACGGAACGGCCGATCCAGTTGCGCTGCTGATCCTTGATTGCTTCAGGCCAGTCAAGGTCATCCAGATCATCAATCAGACGGTCCGCATATGCGGTAATTTTCAAAACCCACTGACGCATCGGCTTTCTGACGACCGGATACCCGCCGCGTTCCGTCTTGCCGTCGATGATTTCCTCATTGGCAACGACAGTTCCGAGTTCCTGGCACCAATTGACGGGAATTTCAGCTTCGTATGCAAGACCTTTCTTGTACATCTGCTCAAAGATCCACTGCGTCCACTTGTAATATGACGGGTCAGTCGTATTCACTTCACGGTCCCAATCGTACGACAAGCCCAATGACTTGATCTGACGGCGGAAATTATTGATGTTCTTCTTCGTAAACTCACGCGGAGAGTTTCCCGTCTTCAATGCGTATTGTTCAGCAGGAAGTCCGAAGGCGTCCCATCCCATCGGATGCAGGACGTTGTATCCCTGCATCCTCTTCATGCGTGAGATGATGTCCGTTGCCGTATATCCTTCCGGGTGTCCGACGTGAAGTCCCTGACCGGACGGATAGGGAAACATGTCCAGTGCATAGAATTTCTTCTTGTCAGGATCTTCGCTTGTCTTGAAGGTCTTGTGTTCTTCCCAGTAATGCTGCCACTTTTTCTCGATTGCCTTGTGATCGTAAGCCATTTTGAAACTTCCTCCTTGTAGTAAATAAAAAAAGCCCTACACGAAGTTCTCACTTCATATAGGACGAATAAATCGCGGTACCACCTATGTTCCAGCAATTGCTGACGCTTTTTCTCATAACGGGAGATACCGTCCCTGCCTACCTCTCCATGTTCAGCAGGAAACTCAAAGGCGAGTTCGAAGCACTCAATCTGCATGTTCACACCAACCACACGCTCTCTGACAAATCTCGTCCTTCTAATAATCCTTCTTAGCGTTCAAATATTGCTTTAATATTAGCAAAATCGGACTGTTTTTTCAAGTCTTTAAACCGAATTGACAAAACTTAATTTAAATACAGTGTCTGACCCACGTAGATCGTATCGCCTGCCAGGTGGTTCACCGCCTTCAGATTATTGACGGTCGTCTTGTTGTCAGCAGCAATCCGCCATAAACTGTCGCCGGCTTTAACCGTGTATTTCTTCTTGGACTTGTCAGAAACATTAGTCTTCTTGGCGTACGTTTCTGCATTTACGGAAGATTTCTGCGTCACTTTAAGCTTTTGACCGACATAGATCGTATCAGAAGACAGCCCGTTGATTCGCTTCAATTCCGCAACCGTCAGCCCTTGACTGTTTGCAACTGCCCACAAACTGTCGCCGGCTCTGACAACGTATGTCGCACCCGCTGCTGCCGTTTCCTTTGAGCCTGTTTTTGTTTCAGCTGCCTGCCTGGTATTTGAAGAAGTTCCCCTGACCTTCAGAACCTGTCCCGGAATAATCAGGTTGTCCCTTAATCCGTTCAGCGACTTCAATTCATCCATGCTCATGCCATGTTCATGCGAAATCTTCCAGACGCTGTCACCGGCCTTAACCGTATAAGTTGAACTGCTGCCGTTGCCTGCTGCATTTTGATTCCCTGAACCGCCTGTTTCGGATTTTGAAACGTTTCCCGTCCTGGCACTGGATTTGACTTTGAGAACCTGACCAGGAAAAATCAGATTGTTTTTGATTCCATTCAATGAAGTCAGTTCATTCATGCTCATGCCGTATTCGTGCGCTATTTTCCAAACGCTGTCGCCTGATTTGACCGTGTAAGTCGAAGTCCCGATTACCTGGTTTTGTGACGGCTTATTTTGATTTTGCGCCGGTGCACTTTGCTTTTTCTCAGATACCAGCAGTTTCTGACCGACAAAAATCATATCGCTGGAAAGCTTGTTTAAATTCTTAAGCTGAGACACGCTCATGTTGTGGTCCGTCGCAATTTTCCAGAGACTGTCGCCTGACTTGACCGTATAAGTTCCATTGCTCGTTGTCTGCTGAGGTTCCTTTTGCCCTTGTTGCTGCTGAACAGTCGATTTCTTCTGACCAACGACGAGCTTTTGACCGACATGAATCAGATTTGATGAAAGATGATTCCAGCTCTTCAAGTCATTTACGCTGCAGCCGTGCTTGGTTGCTATGCTCCACAAGCTGTCGCCTGACTTGACCGTATATGTCTCGGCATTCGTAATCATCTGCTGAGGACGATCATTGTTGTTGCCGTTCGAATTTTGATTTTGATTCGTATCGTTGTTATTCGTGTTCTGCTGGGCGGACTTTCTGACCTTCAACGTCTGACCCACGTAGAGATTGTTGCTCGTCAGGCCATTTGCCTTCTTCAACTCATCAAGCGTCATCCCGAATTTCTGCGCAATCCCCCACAAGCTGTCACCGGCAACGGCCGTGTAAGTTCCGTTCGTGGCAACGCTCGAATTTGAATTATTGTTATTGTTATTATTGCTGTTCGTATTATTCGAAACTGGTTTCATCACCGTTCCGGTATCATACTGCGTCAAATTGTACCTTTCAATCACGGAAATCAGCTTTGATGCGTAACTCGGGTCCGTTGCATACGTCCCGTAGACGCCGTTGCGCAAATTCTGCGCGGCCACGGCATAACTCGAAGCCTGAGCCTTGGTCGAACGGGGAAAATGACTGCAGATCAAATCAGCATACGCATTCAACGATTCCGTGTAGCTTGAATAACGCTGAAAACGTGCCATTACCGTGTGATATGCTCCGCCATAATATTCCTGCGTCGACAGATTGATGTATGCCCCGGAGCCGTTCCACTTGACGCCAAACAGATTATATGCGGCAGTCGAAAGGTAACTTCCGCCCCAACCGCTTTCAAGGGCCGCCTGCGCAATCATCAATGATGCATACAGTCCCCTGGCATTTGCCACCTGACGCGCTGCCGGAGCAACATTGTTCAAAAAGCTCTGCACGTTGCCCGAATAGCTCGTATTCGTCTGAACCGCCATCACCATCGGAACGCCGGCAGCTGCCTGCTGGGTGCTGACATCCGCCTGAGTCTCGGTCTGAGGATCCTGTCCTGTCTGGTCCGTCTGAACCGATTGCTGAGTCTGTTGATTTTGAGCAGCAGACTGCTGATTAGTCTGCTGTGCCTGCTGTTCGGAACGCTGCGTTTGTCCGACCGTATTATTTTGAGACTCCGATGAAGATGCCGCTGCTTGCTGCGTTTCGTCAGACGATGCCTGACTTGAATCCTGCTGATTGCCGTTAGTTTGTCCGTTCTTGTCGATCTGAACGGTATCAGCCGAAACCCTGGCCTTGCTGCCTAGCGCAAAACCGGCGGTCCCCATCAAAACAGTGGTCCCAATGTAGGTCGTAGCTTTCTTTACAGACCGGATATTCTGCAATGCCTGGGCCTGTTTCTCCCGTTCGATTCGCTCTTTTCTCTTTTTCATTTGAGTCCCACCTTATTTTCTATCGTTCGTAAATAACACTACAAAGTGATTATATCAGATTTTTAACTGTCAAAGTTAAAAAAACACCTCCCGCTTTTATATTCTTTATAATTTAGACATAACTTCATAATTCGCTCAACTATATTTAAAACAATTTAACAAATTCACAATTATATATTTTTATCTGTCAATAAATAAAAGAGCCTCAACATGAAGTCAAGACTCTTGAACAAGTATCGCTTATTTTAAATTCAGTGCTGCTTTAAGTTCATCGACCTTATCGAGATGTTCCCATGGAAGATCGACATCCGTGCGCCCGAAATGTCCATAAGCAGCAGTCTGCTTATAAATCGGTCTCCTCAAATCAAGCATTTCAATGATGCCGGCCGGGCGAAGATCAAAGCATTTCCGAATCGCCTTAATCAATTCGTCATCGCTGACGCTGCATTTTCCAAACGTATTAACCGAAACGGATACCGGCTGTGCCACACCAATCGCGTATGCAAGCTGAACTTCAACCTGCGGTGCAATTTTTGCAGCCACGATGTTCTTTGCGATGTAACGCGCCGCATAGCTTGCGGAACGGTCAACCTTAGTCGCATCCTTGCCTGAGAACGCACCGCCGCCATGATGTGCAAACCCGCCGTAAGTGTCAACGATGATCTTGCGTCCGGTAAGTCCCGCATCACCCTGAGGACCGCCAATTACGAAACGTCCCGTCGGATTGATGAAGTACTTTGTCCTGTCATCCAAAAAATCTGCCGGAATCACCTTGTCAATCACGTGCTCCTTAATGTCTTTTCTGATTTGCTCCAAAGATACGTCTTCCAGGTGCTGGGTCGACAGGACCACCGTGTCCACCCGCAAAGGCTTGTTATCCTCATCATATTCCACCGTAACCTGAGCCTTGGAATCAGGCCCGAGATACGGAAGTTCGCCGCTCTTGCGAACCTCGGCCGTCTTTCTCATCAGACGGTGACTGAGAGCAATCGGAAGCGGCATGAATTCAGGCGTTTCATCAATGGCATAGCCAAACATCAATCCCTGATCGCCGGCGCCGATCTGATCCAGCGGGTCAACCTCACCGTTTTTGGTTTCTAGCGAAGTATCAACACCCATTGCAATATCGGCCGACTGTTCATCAATTGCAGTCAAAACGGCGCAGTTATCGCCATCGAAGCCAAACTTTCCGCCGACGTAGCCGATACCCTTAATCGTATCACGAACTACTTTTTGAATGTCAATGTAGGCACTCGTTGAAATTTCTCCAACAACGACTACCAATCCGGTTGTTACAGTTGTTTCAGCCGCTACCCTGGCATTAGGATCCTTTTCAAGCAATGCATCCAGAATTGCATCACTGATCTGATCGGCAATTTTATCCGGGTGTCCTTCTGAAACTGATTCTGACGTAAACAAATGTCTTTCTGACATAGTAAAATTCCCCCATTCATTATATTTGTGGTTACAAGGCATCTTCACCAAGCGCAGTGAATCCTATCGGGAATGAGTTGTAACGCTTAGATTATACCATATGTATCGGCAATTAGTAAAAAAGTTTAAGTCCCGGATAAGTGCGATGAATTTCAATTCAAGAACTGCATGGATATTGACAGTGTATTTTCGTCATTCCTTCAGTTTCTCTTCAATCATTTTCCGCAGCTCCAACAGGTCATCTCTGGTCGCCTTATTGCGTATAAAGCTTCGTGCCGCTCCACGGAAAACTGAGATAGTTCCTGTGAGCCTTATTTGCGTCATTCCATTTTTTGGTAGCTTTTTTCTGTGCTTCCGTTTCCATCATATTAACCTCCTATTTGAAAATCCAAGTTAAAATGCACAATATGATTATGATGATTGAGCATGCAATTTCAATATAATCTCTCGTCTCTTTTTTCATATTCTTTGCGTCTTTTTTCCGTGTGACAGTTGACTAATCACAAAGTCAATCCTATTCCCACAAATCTTCTTATACAAGAATACCTGCATCATCGATTTCCTTTTCTTCCGAAACAGACCACTCCGCCCAACCGGAATATTTAGCCTGGCCGAACAGACATGCCTCGCGGTATTTCACAAAAACAGTCCCGGAAGAAACAGGAGTAGGCGGCGTCCCGCACATGACTGTCATAGGATTGTCGCTGTCGGTCACCGTGTACTTGAGTGCCGATTCCTGTTCGGTCGTATACTCCTGTGCTTCATCGATAACGAGGAAATCAAATCCTTCGCCAAGTCCGCCGTTGGATGTCCTCGTACGAAACTGGATAATTCCGCCCGTCTCATACAGTTCAATGCGTTCCTGGCCTTTGGCACGAATGGAATTGAAATCTTCGCCGTCCTTCATTCCCATCTTTTCAAGATACTTCTTGACCTTTTCAAAAGAGGAATGGGAAGTACTGATCCTGTGCGCCGTATGCAGCATGTTAAGTCCGTGCTTAAGTCCCCACAGTTCAAGGATATAGATGATTTCCGTTTTACCATTACGGCGGGGTATGGAAAAACCGAACTTCTGATGCACCCATAAACCATCATCATCAACAGCCATGATTGACTTGACAAGATTTTTCTGCCACGGGTAGCTCTTCAGCCCGGTTTTTTCGTATATTGCGATTGCTTCATCCGACAAGGATTCAGTGTATGGTAGAATTACCGATTGAGTAGGATTCTGATTGCCTAGTCGTTTTTCAGCCATGGCCTTCTTCCTTTCAATCGTATTGCCCAGTTTAACGCCATATGACAGGGCAAAAAAGAGTATAAAAATAGCGGTTAACTTAATTAACCGCCAAATATCATTTCGATTAAGCCAGCCATTGTTCCGGACTGGTTCAACAGAAATTCCTTTATTTTTCTCATTCTGTTGTTTTCAAGCAGATAATGTATGCCGTCACTGGTAATCGACATGTCCGCCAAGTCATTTACCAGAATTCTTACATTCCCCCAGGCTCTGCAAAAATGAAGTCCCTCTATCAGGCCTTCATCACTCATCATTGCCAGAACCCGTTTCAAATATTCTTCATCAATTCTGGAAACTTCCTTCAGAAAAACATTCTGCCTAAAATTCTGTTTGCCTTTGAAAACAGAATACAAGTAAACGAGTATTCTGAAGACAACCACATCATAGTCATCTTTAGCCATGTTTGCACCTCACGTTACAAATGAAAGTCAGCTTTTTTTCTGGCTGCTCTCATCTCACGTTCCTTGCGTCTTTTCTTTCCATACTCTTCTAATTTTTTTGCTCTTTCTTTTTGAAGACGTAGTTCTTCTTCGGTATAGTCATCGTAAGATTCTGAATCAATTCGTTCCTGATAATATTTTCGAGCCAATTCCTTACTTAACATAAAAATATCACCTCAATTTATAAATATATAAACCAGCCTCTTTTTTCACTAACTCTAAATCAGCCCCACTGTTTATAAGGAACTCTCGCTGCTTTCTATATGCTTCATCAGCTATCAACTCAACGTAACCGCCATTGCTTCCCCTAGGAACAATAATTGCCACATTGGGTGCCTTTCCTATTACTGCCTTTGGCACAGCTGAAGTACTTAAAAACTTATTCAACCGCTTATTAAGTTTTTGGGGTAATTTATCATTCCTGTATACTATTATATCATCTTTCAGTTTAAATTTCGATATGCCGACCTCGATATTGTCTGCATTTCTCAAAATGATTTCTTCTTCTCTTTCATCTTTCGGGGAATAACGGCCTTCCGAATATTCATTGATTTTGAAAAACAATTTCTTGCCATCATCATCTGTGCCATTATACGTATATTTGTTAATCGACCTTATCTCTTCATCTTCCAAGTCTTTTTGCCATATTCTTGCCTCTTTCCTTAAATGCTCAACAGCTCTCGATGTTGGAATCGGATTATATCCCAATGCCCTTGCCTCCGCTTCGGCTGCAGTCTGAATGCTGTCTTTCCTTCTAAAGCCATTATCGCCTTTTGATTTACGAATCCTTTCACGTTCGACTTTCGATTCGTTTCTCCACTCCTTAGTGTGTGCATTCTGCACGCCCCTTCCG